>CANQCA010000008.1 GCA_947589585.1 uncultured Clostridia bacterium | reverse complement strand
CCTCCTGTCGCGGTGCCATTCACAGCCCACAGGGCTGTTGAATGAGAACCGCACCGCTCCACCCCCCAAGGAGGGGGGTAGGGTAAACATGTCATCCCGAACCCGCGTAGCGGGTGAGAGGATCCCCTAAATGAAAACGTGGACTTACGTTTTAGGGGATTCTCTCACCGTCTTCGACGGCTCGGAATGACGCGGGGAAGGGACAGCGAGACCCCCCATCAGTCACCTTTGGTGACAGCTTCCCCCTTAAAAAGGGGTAGGCCTTCAGAATGACGCGAGTACACTTGACATTCTTCCATATTTATCCTATAATAGCAGTGTAACATCATTGAGGAGGAAATTATGAAACGCATCTACTATCCCGAACCCTTCCGCATCAAGAGCGTCGAGCCGCTCAGGATCCTCACGAGAGAGGAGCGCGAAGAAAAGATCAAAGCCGCGGGCTACAATGTCTTTTCGCTTGCGGCGAAGGACGTCTACATCGATCTTCTCACCGACAGCGGCACGGGCGCTATGAGCAGCAGCCAGTGGGCGGGGGTGATGGTCGGCGATGAATCGTATGCGGGCGCGGATTGCTACTACAAGGTGCAGGAGAATGCGAAGAGGATCTTCGGGCTTCCCTATATCCAGCTGGTGCACCAAGGCAGGGCGGCCGAGAAGGTGCTTCTCCCCGTGCTTCTTGCGGGGAAGAAATACGCCATTGCGAACATGCACTTCGATACCACCCGCGCCCATGTGGAGCTTGCGGGCTCCCGTGCCATCGACTGCACCATCCCCGAGGCGCTCGATACGACGGCATATCATCCCTTCAAGGGCAACATGGATATTGCCCGCCTCGAGGAGCATATCAAAGAACTCGGCGCGGAGAACATCGGCGTCATCATCATGACGATCACGAACAACTCGGCGGGCGGGCAGCCCGTCTCCGTCGCCAATATCCGTGCGGCGCGCGACGTTGCGCATAAATACGGCATCAAGTTCATGATCGACGCGGCGCGCTATGCCGAGAACGCCTATTTCGTGAAACAGCGGGAAGAAGAGTTCAGATCGAGCAGCATTGCCGAGATCGTGAAGGCGATGTTCGAGGGCGTGGATTGCTTCACCATGTCCGCGAAGAAGGATGCGATCGTGAACATGGGCGGGCTCATCGGCTGCCGCGACAAAGAGATCTTCGAGCTTGTGAAACAGCGGTGCATCTCCTTTGAGGGGTTCATCACCTACGGCGGCATGAGCGGGCGGGATATCGAAGCGCTTGCCCGCGGGCTCGAGGAGGGCATCGACGAGAACTATCTCCGCTACCGCATCGGGCAGATGCAATACCTCGCCGCACGGCTCGACGAGGCGGGCATCGCCTATCAGACGCCCGTCGGCGGGCATGCCGTCTTCGTAGACGCCAAAAAACTGCTGCCGCACATTCCCTACTATGAGTTCCCCGCACAGGCGCTCGCGATCGAGCTCTACCGTGAGGCGGGCATCCGCGCGTGCGACATCGGCTCCTATATGCTCGGCAACGACCCCGACACGGGCAAACAGCTCGAGGCGGACTTTGAGTTTACCCGTCTGGCCATCCCGCGGCGCGTCTACACGCAGTCGCACCTCGACGTCATCGCCGACGCGCTCATCAATATCAAGGAGCGCGCTTGCTCTGTGAAAGGCTATCAGATCGTGGAAGAGCCGCCGATCTTGCGCCACTTCACGGCCAAACTCAAACCCATCGAATAAAGCAGAAGAAGGGGGGAGCACATCCTCCCTTCTTCATTATATAAGAGGATTTTCGGGATAGCCCTTGACAAACGGCGGGGAATGTTCTATAATGAAAATACATTCAAAATCATCATGGGGGGAGTATGGAGATCAGGGAAATTTTAAGCCATTGCGACCACACGCAGCTCTCTGTGACGGCCACGTGGGAAGATATCCGCAAGGTTGTCGACGAGGGCATCAGATATAAGACTGCTTCCGTCTGCATCCCGCCCTGCTATGTGAAGCAGGCGAAGGAGTATGCGAAAGGGGGCGTGAAGATCTGCACGGTCATCGGCTTCCCCAACGGGTACAGCACGACGCAGACGAAGGTTTTCGAGACCGCGGGTGCGGTCATGGATGGGGCCGACGAGATCGATATGGTCATCAACATCGGCGACCTTAAAGAAAAGAATTACCCGAAAGTCCTCGGCGACATCTCGGCCGTACGCATGGCGTGCGCGGGGAAGATCCTCAAAGTCATCATCGAGACCTGCCTTCTCACCGATGAAGAGAAGGCGAAGATGTGTGAGATCGTCGCGGAGGCGAAGGCGGATTATATCAAGACCTCGACGGGATTTTCCAAGGCGGGCGCGACTTTTCGCGACGTGGAGATCTTCAAAGAGGAGATCGACAAAAATAACCTGAACATCAAGATCAAGGCGGCGGGCGGCATCGGTTCCATTGCCGACGCGGAGAAGTTCCTCGCCCTCGGCGCAGAGCGCTTGGGGACTTCCCGCATCGTGAAGATCGTCAAGGAGGAAAATCTCTTATGAGTGAGCATAAAAACGTTCCCACGCCGCATATTACGGCGAAATACGGCGACTTTGCCGAGACGGTGCTCATGCCGGGCGACCCGCTTCGCGCAAAATTCATCGCGGAAAACTTCTTAGATGATCCCGTCCTCGTGAATAACGTGCGCGGGGTGCAGGGCTACACAGGAACATACCATGGCAAGCGGGTATCCGTCATGGCCTCGGGCATGGGTCAGCCCTCCATCGGAATTTATTCCTACGAACTGTTCAATTTCTACGGCGTGGAGAACATCATCCGCGTCGGCTCGTGCGGCTCCTTCGATAAGGATCTGCATGTGCGCGATATCATTTTGGCGCAGGGCGCCTGCACCAACGGCAACTATGCCAAGCAATATAACCTTCCGGGGACTTTTTGCCCGATCGCCGATTTCGACCTTTTGCGCCGTGCGGCGGAAGAGTGCGAGAAGGCGGGCATCCGCTACAAGGTGGGCAACATCTTCTCCTCGGATATGTTCTACGATGACGCAAACAGCGGCATGCAGTGGGCGAAGATGGGGGTCCTCGGCGTGGAAATGGAGAGCGCCGCCCTCTATTGCAATGCGGCGCGCGCGGGAAAGAAGGCGCTTTGCATCTGCACGGTGAGCGATAGCTTCCTGCATCCCGAAGAGAACACGACGGCGGAGGAGCGGCAAAACTCCTTCACTGCCATGATGAAGATCGCTCTGGAGCTTGCATAACTATGGCAAAGAGATTATTTTTGATCGTCCTCGACAGCTTCGGCGTGGGGGAGCTTCCCGATGCAAATTTGTGGCACGACGAGGGCTCGGATACCTTGGGTGCCATCCGCAACCACCCGAATTTCAACTGCCCGAACTTGAAGAGGTTGGGGCTTTTCAACATCGACGGGATAGAAAACGGGGTACCCATGCCCGAGGCGAGCTATGCGAAAATGCGTGAAGCGTCGATGGGCAAGGATACGACGATCGGGCATTGGGAGATCGCGGGCATCATTTCGCCCGAGCCCCTTCCCACCTACCCCGAGGGCTTCCCCAAGGAGGTCATCGAGGAGTTCGAACGCCGCACGGGGCGGAAAGTCCTGTGCAATAAGCCCTATTCGGGCACCGAAGTCATCAAGGACTACGGGGAGGAGCACCTGAAAACGGGTGCGCTCATCGTCTACACTTCGGCGGACAGCGTCTTTCAGATCGCCGCACATGAGGACATGGTACCCCCCGAGGAGCTCTACCGCTACTGCGAGATCGCCCGCGGGATGCTCCAAGGAAAGCACGGCGTGGGCAGGGTCATCGCCCGTCCGTTTACGGGGGAATACCCTTTCACCCGCACGGCGAACAGGCACGATTTCTCCCTTTTGCCCCCCAAGGACACCATGCTCGATCTCTTGCAAAAGGCGGGTTATGCGACCATCTCCGTCGGCAAGATCTACGATATCTTTGCCGGGAAGGGGGTCTCCGAGAGCCACCGCACCGTCTCCAACGCAAACGGCATGGAAGTGACGCTTGACTTGCAGCAAAAGGATTTCGAGGGGCTGTGCTTTGTCAACCTCGTCGACTTCGACATGAAATACGGCCACCGCAACGATGTGGCGGGCTATGCCGCCGCGGCGACCGAGTTCGACGCATTCCTCACCAAGTTTCTGCCCGCCATGCGGGAAGAAGATGTGCTTCTCATCACGGCCGACCACGGCTGCGATCCCTCGACGCCTTCGACCGACCATTCCCGCGAATACACGCCCATGCTCATCTGCGGGAAGGGGATCTGCGGCGGCGTGAACCTTCATATACGCCCCACGTTTGCAGATATTTCCGCGACAGTTCTCGACTTCTTCGGCGTAGACAAGGAAGAGACGGCGGGTGACAGCTTTTTGAAAACCATAAAAAGGAATTGACGATATGGAAGATTTGAAATTTTTGATGGAGACCGCAGAGGAGGCGAGGAAGCTCGCTTATTGCCCCTATTCGCACTTCAGCGTCGGCGCGGCCGTCCTCACAAAGAGCAACAAAATGTACATCGGCTGCAATATCGAGAACGCATCCTTCGGCGCCGGGATCTGTGCCGAGCGCACGGCCATCTTCAAGGCCTTCAGCGAGGGTGAGCGTGAGTTCGAAGCCATCGCCATCACGGGCGGCAAAGAGGGGGAGGATGGGCATTTCTGTGCCCCCTGCGGCATTTGCAGGCAGGTCCTTTCCGAGCTCGGCGGCGACGATCTCAAAGTGCTCCTCGGTAGCGCTGAGCAATATGAGACCTACACCCTGGGCTCGCTCTTTCCCTTTGCATTCACGAAGAATAACCTCTCATAAGGAAATCATATGAAAAAAAACGCCCTTCAGATCGTATCGCTCGTTTTCGCGTTCCTTCTCATATTCTGCTTCGGCGGATGCGGCGTTCCCGGCGGGGGAGAACTCCCTAAGATCGAGACTCCTCAGGTTCAGGTGCTCTCCGACGGCGAGGCCGTGTGGGAAGCCGTAGAACATGCCGGATATTATAAATATACCATCGACGGCGGCGCGGAGACGATCACGCCCGAGCGGAGCGTACAGCTGCAAACCGGCCAGACCATCCGCGTCAAGGCGATAAGTGTGGAAGAAGAGTATCTCGACAGCGACTTCTCCGCCCCGCAGACGTACGAAAAGGGCAACTTCGTCGAGCTATCCGTCTATGCCGTCAACGATCTGCACGGCAAATTCATGGATACTTCCACCCAGCCCGGGCTGGACGAATTCACCACATATTATAAGTATTTGGTGAAGGATCCCGCCCGCGAAGAGATCCTCATCTCCTCGGGGGATATGTGGCAGGGGACTGCGGAATCGCTTTTGAGCAGAGGGAAGCTCATGACCGAGTGGATGAACGATATCGGATTTTCTTCGATGACGCTCGGCAACCACGAGTTCGATTGGGGCTCGGACGTTCTCACCCCGAACAGCGAGCTTGCCGACTTTCCCTTCCTCGCCATCAACGTGCGGGAAAACGGCAGAATGCCCGGCTACTGCAAAGCGTCCACCGTCGTGGAGAAGGGCGGCGTGAAGGTGGGCATCATCGGGGCGATCGGGAATTGCCTGAGCTCCATTTCGAGTGAATTCAGAGGCGGACTCAGGTTTGAAACGGACGACACCTTAACGGGCCTTGTGAAGACCGAGGCGACCCGCCTTCGCGAAGAAGAGGGGTGCGGGATCATCGTCTACTCCATTCACGACGGGGGGAGCGGATATTCCCCCTCGGGCATCAACGAGGTTTCCTCGGATCTGCTCTCTGTCAGGGACGGAAACTCCACCTACGATTATTACGATACCGCCCTTTCCGACGGCTATGTCGATGTCGTCTTCGAAGGGCACACCCATCAGAAGTATACCTTAAAGGATAAATTCGGCGTCTATCATTTGCAGAGCGGCAGCGAGAACGAATCTATCGCCTGCGTCGACATCTCTTACAATACCCAAACGGGGGAGAGCGTCATCAGCCCCCGCCATATCTCCCGGGGGACGTACGCGAGCAGTTCCATCGAGGATGACCCCATCGTGGATGCCCTCTACGGCAAATATTTCCCCGCGCGCGACCTCTACACTTCTATCGGGCGGAACGCTTCCACGCGCTACAGCTCCGAGATCCTGAGTACCGTCGCCCGGCTCTACTACCAAAAAGGTATGGAAGAATGGGGCGAAACATACACGATCACCTGCGGCGGCGGCTTCCTCAATGCCCGCGATCCCTATAAGATCAATGCGGGAAGCGTCTCCTATGCGGATATCGCATGCGTCCTTCCCTTCGATAACGCGATCGTCCTCGGCAGCATCAGCGGGAGCGATCTTATCAGGTTCTTAAACAGGCGCACCGCAACAAACAATAAATACACCATCTACACGATGATCGAACCCGATGCCGTATCTGCGGGAGAGACCTATTATATCATCGTGGATAGCTATACATCCACGTACCGCTCCAACAACATCACAGAGATCGCACGGCTCGATGGGAACACCTACGCCCGCGATCTTCTCGCCGAATTTATCGAAGGAGGCAACTGGGCTTGATGCGGCTTTATGATATCATCAAAAAGAAGCGCGACGGCGGGGAGCTTTCGACCGAGGAGATCGACTTCTTCATCCGCGGCGTGACGGACGGCTCCATTCCCGACTATCAGATCTCCGCGCTCTGCATGGCGATCTATTTTCGCGGCATGAACGTGCGGGAGACTTCAGACCTCACCTTTGCCGTGCGTGATTCCGGAGATCGGTTGGATTTTTCCGCCATCAAGGGCATCCGCGCCGACAAGCATTCCACGGGCGGCGTGGGGGATAAGACCAGCCTTGTCGTGGGGCCCATCGTCGCTTCCCTCGGGGTGAAGGTCGCCAAGATGAGCGGCCGCGGCCTCGGGCATACGGGCGGCACTGTGGATAAGCTCGAAGCCATCCCGGGCCTTAAAACGACGCTTGCGGAAGAGGATTTTATACGGCAGGTCAACGAGATCGGCATCGCCATCGTGGGGCAGTCCCGCGAGTTCGCGCCCGCGGATAAGAAGCTGTATGCCCTTCGCGACGTCACCGCCACGGTGGACAGCATGCCCCTCATCGCCGCGAGCATCATGGGCAAGAAACTTGCCGCCGACGACGATTGCATCGTCCTCGACGTCAAGACGGGAAGCGGTTCCTTCATGAAGAGCGTGGAGAGAAGCCGCGACCTCGCCCGCCTCATGGTGGATATCGGAAAGCGCGCGGGCAAGAAGATGGTCGCCCTCATCACGGATATGGACGTGCCGCTCGGCAATGCCATCGGCAACTCTTTGGAAGTCATCGAAGCCGTCGAAACGCTCAAGGGAAGGGGGCCTGAAGACTTCACCGAGGTCTGCCTCACCCTCGCCGCATATATGCTCTCCCTTGCGGACATGGGTACCCCCGATGAGGCGAAGGCGCTCGCAAAGCGGGCGCTTCTCGACGGGAGTGCACTGCAAAAATTCAAGCAAATGGTCGCCGCGCAGGGGGGTGATCCCGCCTGCATAGAAGATACCGATAAATTCGCCAAGGCGAAGTACAGCCATGCCGTCAAAGCGACGGCGGCGGGCTATATCACCCGCGTGGATACCGAGGCATACGGGCTTGCGAGCCTCGCCCTCGGCGCGGGCCGCAATACGGCGGAGGATAGGATCGATTATTCCGCCGGCATCCTTTTGAACAAGAAGACGCGCGAGCATGTGGAGAAGGGCGAAGTGCTCGCAACGCTCTTTGCAAACGACGAAAAGAAGTTCGCGGAAGCAGAGCGCATTTTGCTCGCCGCTACCACATTCGGCCCTACCATGCCCGCAAAAGCCCCTCTCATTTACGATATTGTGGAGTGAGATTCGCTCGGCTCCTGCAGAGCCTCGGAATGAGGATGGTAAGCGCGTCATTCTGAGCCGAGCAGGAAAATACGACTGTTCGTAAAAGCTCATCCGCGAAGAATCCCGAGAAACGAAGTCCGCTTTGTCATGCTGCCCCGCGCGCACTATTGTCGACTAAGCGCGGCACGAGGAGCGTAGCGACGAAGTAGCGCAGTCGAAGCATCACCTTATTATAATGTGGTCACCCTTCGACAGGCTCAGGGCGACGAATTGGGAACACAGGTGCGGTTCTCCGCAGGACTTCGTATAAGGGGATCCTTCGAGGATAGGCTATCTCGGACATGGTATAGCCGTTTCGCCTCAGGATGACGCATATCCCCTTGCAAAAGAAATTTCGTGAACACTTTTCCAATTACTTGCGCGAGCAGGGTTTCCCTGCGCTGCGCGCCCCAATTTGGCGAGCCCTGTCGCCTTATTGTCGGATGAAACGATATAGAGGACACGAAAAGTTAAGGCGCAAAAGATAATTTCCTCACGAAATTTTGTTTTGCGGCAAGAGGACTTCGTATTAGGGGATACACTCGCCCACTGTGTGGGCTCGGTATGACACGGTTTTCCCACGCAAAACAAAATTCGTGAACTGACTACCATGGCAAAACTTTATTTCAAATTCGGCGCGATGGGGTGCTCCAAGACGGCGCAGGCGCTCATCACCAAGTTCAATTACGAAGAGCGGAACATGAAGGTGCTCCTTCTGAAACCCGCCATCGATACCCGCGACGGGGCGACCGTCGTCAAATCCCGCATCGGCCTTATGCAGGATGCGATCGCCGTCGGGAGCGAAGAGGACCTCTACGCCCTCTATGAACAAAAATATCCGGATGCGGACGTCGTCATCGTCGACGAGTGCCAATTCCTCACACCCAGGCAGGTAGACGAGCTCGCCGATATCGTGATGATGAAGGATATCCCCGTGCTCTGCTTCGGGCTCTCCACCGACTTTACGACCCACCTCTTCCCGGGGTCCAAGCGCCTCTTCGAGATCGCCGAGTCCATCAGCGAGATCAAATCGGTGTGCACCTGCGGGGCGAAGGCGACTGTAAACGCCCGCCTCGACGAAAACGGGAAGATCGTCACCGAGGGTTCGCAGGTCCTCCTCGGCGGCAACGACAGATATGTTGCCATGTGCAGAAAATGTTGGCTGAAATACCGTGCGGAGCAGGCATAGGAGGCAGATATGAACATCGGAAGAAAATCTCTATCCCTCATCCTCGCGGCGGCGCTCATGCTCGGCGTCGTCTCGATCGGGGGAAGTACGGCGTCGGTCGTCACCGCGGACGCGGCGGACTACTATAGCGGCATCACCGCCACAAAGGGCACCCAGCTTTTGGGGCAGCTCCACGACCTCATCGTCGGAACGCATAGTAATTATACGTCCTATGACGAATGCAAGACGTATGCCTCCAAGACGGACCCGAGTCTCGACGGGAAAGGGATCCTTGAATTTTATACACATGAGACCATGACGACGGGGTTCGGCAGCTCGGCAGGGATCTTGAACAGAGAACATGTATGGCCGCAGAGCCTCGGAAATTGGAAAACCAGCAATGCGGGTTCGGACCTGCACCATATCCGCCCGACGGAGACGAGGTTGAACGGCGACCGGGGGAATAAGAAATACGGCGAAGTCACGAACGGAACGCCGCAATATTCGCGCACGACGAGCGGTGCAAATTCCGAGCTCGGCGGCTATGCAAACAGCAGTACGTTCATGCCGCTCGACAACGTCAAGGGCGACGTAGCGCGCATCGTCATGTACGTCTATACGCATTATAACACTGCTTCAAACGTCGGCGGAACAAAGGAAAGCAGGGGAAGCGGCGCGCTTACATTCACCAGAGTAATTTCCGCGAGCAGCGAGAATGCCGCGAAGCAGCTTCTTATCGAATGGAATGAATCCGACCCCGTCGACAGTATCGAACGCACACGCAATGAGGCGGTCTATGCGATCCAAGGCAACCGCAATCCCTTCATCGATCATCCCGAATATGCGTCGATGATCTGGGGGGACGGCAGCTATGTCCCGCCCGATCCGCCCGTAACCGTCGCGCCCACTTCGCTCTCTCTGACGCCTTCTGCGGTAACCATGTCCGTGGGTGAGACCGCAAATTTGAGTGTAACTGCCTCGCCCGCGAACGCCTCGAAGGCGGTCAAGTGGTCGGTTTCTCCCACAAACGTCGTCACCATCGTAGAGGGCAAACTGACGGCATATGCCGAGGGGCAGGCGACCGTCACCGCGACGAGCACGCTGGACTCCACTGTCAAAGCAACGGCGCAGGTCACTGTCAAGAAGTCGGAGGGCGGCGGCACGGCAAATTCGTTCACGATCACGATCGACAGTTTCGACCTCACGGAAGGATATGGGTTCAAGACATGGTCGGCGGGCGGCGTGAAGGGGACGGCATTCATCTTCGGCGGCAGCGGCGAATACAGCAGTACGGGAATGCAGTTCAATAAGAGCAAGACGAGCTATTATCTTGCCAGTACGACGGCGACGAACGGCCCCATCAAGTCGGTGACGGTGAAAGCGAATGCGGCGAGCCAGACCGACAGGGAATGGAAGCTCCTCACTTCCTCCTCGGCATATGGGGAAGTCACAGGCAAGCCCACGAACGGCAACGACCACGGCACGCAGTTCGTCACGACGAACGGCACCAAATGGGAAGTTTCGGGGAGCGACACTTTCTTCGCCCTCACCTATGAATTTGCAGAAACAAAGGGCGCATCCTATCTCGACAGCATCACCGTGGAATATGCCGCTTCGCAGGGCGGCGACCCGACCCCGCCTCCGCCTCCCGAACATCAGCATGTTTTTGAGTATGAGGACTACACGGACGAGACCCACCTCGTCGGCTGCGAGACCTGCACCGATTACCTCGAAGAAGAGCCCCATGTCTACAGCAGCGACACGGATACCACTTGTGATCTCTGCGGGCACGAGCGCCATGTTCACGATTATAAGTGGGTAGACAAAGACGATACGAGCCATGTCTGGAAGTGTGAAGGCTGCGGCGAGGTTTCCAAGACAGAAGAGCATATCTATACCGACGACACGGACACCACTTGCAACAAGTGCGACCATGTGCGCACCGTCCATACCCATAGCTATCAATGGGAAGATAACGATGAGACGACCCACGTCTGGAAGTGTGAGGGCTGCGGCGAGATCTCCAGGACCCAAGCGCATGAATACACCGACGACGCAGACACCACCTGCAACGTCTGCGGACACGAGCGCACCCTGCCCACCGAGCACGAACACGCCTTCGAGTATACAGACGACGACAACGAAAACACGCACCGCACCACCTGCAAAGAAGGCGACTACGACGCGCGCGAGCCCCATGTCTATAGTGGCGACACGGATACCACCTGCAACCTCTGCGGGTATGTACGCACTGTCCACGCCCATTCCTATCAATGGGTAGACGAGGGCGAACAGCACGCCTTAAAGTGCGAGGGCTGCGGCGACGTCAAGAGCACTTCCCCCCACGAATATTCGGATGCGGCGGATACGACCTGCGATTCCTGCGGCCATGTGCGCGAAGTCAACAGCGCGGTCTTCCACGAAGCCGTGCAAAAGATCACAGGGGAGGGGAGCCTCTCCGACCGCCTCGCTTCCATCAAAGAGGCCGCCGAAGCTTACGCCACACTCACCGATGAGGAGAAGGCGCTCGCCTCGGTAAAGAAAGATCATGCAAAGTTCGAGGAAGCCGTCGAGGCGTTGAATGCGGAGCTGAGGAAGCTGAACGAAGCGGCAAAGAGTGCGAACGGACTGTTCGTCTCCGCAAATTGACAGGGGGAGGAGAAAGGCCATGAAGAAGAAAATCATTGCGGTATCTGCCATTCTCATCGCGGCATGCGGCCTCATCGCCGGCTGTTCGCTTTCGCCCGAAGGGCCGAAGCAAGAAGATAAATGCGCACACCTCGACGAGATGGCGCACGCCCGATATTCCAAAATCGAGCTCAGGATCACGACACAGCTCGGCAAAGATACCCTCGAGAGTGCGTTCACGTTTACCTATGGCGACGCCGTCACGATCGCTTATACCGTTGAAGAGGTGCTCGAGATCGATCCTGCCGACCCTGCGGCGGAGCTCAAGACCGTGAAGCGCGGCACGGCGACGATCTCGGGCGGGAGCGTGACCGTGGAAGGGGACGATGCGGGTATCACCGCCCAAAGCGCAGAGCTGCCCTTCACCTTCCGCGAGGCATATTTCGAGAATGCCGAGTACGGCGGGAACTTTTTCAGCGCCGACGTGAAGGAGCCTTCGAGCTTTCTGAAGGGGGCCTCTTCCTGCACGAATATGCGGGCGGAGTTGAATTTCGGCACGTCCTTCACCTCACTTAAGGTCACATATGAGGGCGCATTGGGGGAAAACGTGTGCGCCGCATACACCTTTACGGCGTAGTGTGAAAGTAAGTTCACAAATTTCACAAACACTTTTTTCCCCGAAGTCTTGCTTTATTCCGTCTGTTCTGTTATAATAGGATAGAGGGTTACGGAATGTTCGAACTGCGAAAAATCGGCATCGTGAAACGCGCCTCGGCGTGGCTTCTCGATGCGATCCTTTTGGCCGTTCTCGCAACGGGATTCATGTATATCATTTCGCTTATCGCGGGATTCGACCACCAGCAGGATCTGCTTTCATCCTACTATAACGCATGGGACGGATACCGCGAGCAATACCTCGGCGAGATCGCCGGGCGCTACGGCTTCACCTATGAGGTCTCCGAGGACGGAAAGCAATTTACCGTCAGGCTCCAAAGCGGGGAGAACGCGGATTATTTCGATGTACTCCGCGCCATGGAAGAAGATCCGCCCAAGGAAGACGAAGACCCCGCCCTTATCAAGGCCTACAACGCCTATCTCGACCTCAAGCTCCGCGGCATCGATTGCGAGGGGAACCTCATCGACGAGAAGGGGGTCCCCATGGGCAAGCTGGCCGCACAGAACAGCCTTGTCACCAGCCTGTTTTTCGTGTTCCTGTCCTTGGGCGTGCTCCTTTCCTATCTCGTCCTCGAATTCATCCTTCCCATCATATTGAAGAACGGTCAGACGGTGGGGAAGAAGGTATTCGCCATCTGCCTCGTGCGGCCGACCTGCGTACGTATCACCCATCTCGCGCTCTTTGCGCGGACGATGATCGGCAAGTTCGCCTTCGAGACGATGTTCCCGATCCTGCTCGTCTATATGTTCCTCTATGGGGGACTCGGCATCCTTGCCGTTATCCTTCTTGCGGCGCTTCTCCTTCTCAACCTCATCCTCTTTTTTGCGACGAAGAACAGAACGCCCATCCACGACCTGCTCGCGGGCACCGTCGCGGTGGATGCGAAGCTGCAGATGATCTACTATTCGGAAGACGAACTCAACGAGGCCATCGCCCTTCTCCACAGGGAAGAGGCGGAGAATTCGAAGAGTTAGTGCTTGTTCTTTTTAGTCCGACACAATAAAACCAAAGGAAGAAGTATGAAAGTCGTATTGCAAAACCTCACAAAGATCTTCCCAAGCCGTAACAAGAACGATAAGGGCGGCGAAGTCGTCGCGGTCAACGATTTCAATCTTGAGATCCCCGACGGCAAGCTCATCGGCCTTCTGGGCCCCTCGGGTTGCGGCAAGAGCACCACGCTGTATATGATCAGCGGGTTGCAGACGCCCACGCGCGGCAAGATCTTCTTTGGCGACGACGACGTCACCAAGCTTGCCCCGGAGAACAGAGGCATCGGCCTCGTTTTCCAAAACTATGCGCTATACCCGCATATGACAGTACAACAGAATATCATGTTCCCTTTGCAGAATCTCAAAGGGGAACAGAGGCTCTCCAAGGAGGAAATGCTCAAACGGGCGAACGAAGTTGCCAAGCTTGTCCAGATCGACGAGTATATGCAGCGCAAACCCGCGGAGCTGTCCGGCGGCCAGCAGCAGCGTGTAGCCATTGCCCGCGCGCTCGTCAAAATGCCCCGCGTCCTGCTCTTGGATGAGCCTCTTTCCAATCTCGACGCACGCCTTCGTCTGCAGACGCGTGAAGAGATCCGCAGGATCCAGCGCGATACGGGCATCACGACCATCTTCGTCACGCACGATCAGGAGGAGGCGATGTCCATCTCCGATTATATCGTCGTCATGAAGCTCGGCGTCATCATGCAGACGGGTAAGCCCCAGTGGGTGTACGACGACCCCGCCAATCTCTTCGTGGCGAAGTTCCTCGGCGCCCCGCCTATCAACCTGTTCGCGGGCATGGTACGTGCGGGCAAGCTCTACATCGGCGAGGAAGACGTTCTCGATCTCGACGGCGTGGAGGATCAGGAGGTGTATGTCGGCATCCGTCCCGAGGGCTTCCTTCTCGCCGAAGACGGCAGGCTCAGCTGCAGCGTCTCGGGCGTCGACGTCATGGGCAGAGATGTCTCCGTCGTCTCCACGAATGAAAATTCGCTCAACGCCCTCGTGCGCTCCATCATCTCTTCGGACGATGCGGAAGCGATCACGGGCGATACCGTGAGATTCAACTTAAAACAGCACAAGGTATTCATCTTCAATAAGGAGACGGAGAAGCGCGTCTACTTCGGCCGCCAGATCGCCGCACACGAGGAGATGCTTCAGAAGATGCGGGAAGAGGGGCAGGACTACGTGACCCACACGGGACCCCTTCCACGCGAAGCGGACGATAAGCCCAAGGAAAAGAAGCAAGCCCCCAAGACGAAGGGCCAGATCGTGCTCGGCTTCTTCAAGAAGATCGGCGGCCTCTTCAAAAAACTTTTTGCGAAGATCAAGGGGCTCTTTACCAAGAAAGGCGCAAAGAGCGCAGCCGAAAACGAGGCCCCCATGTCCGAGACGGAAGATGCGGAAAATACGCCCAAAAGCGAGGACTGACGTATGGATGAAGAGAAGATCCTGACCGAAAGCACGTCCGAAGAAAGCGCTCCCGCGCAGGAGTCGCCCGAAGGCGCCCCCGGCGGGAAGAAAAAATTCAGCGAGCGGCTGAAAAAGGCGGGAAGATGGCTCGGCCACAGCCAGCTCAAGGCGTGGCTGTATCTTCTGCCCGCGCTCGTCATCCTCGCCATTTTCACCGTCTATCCCATTATCAATACCGTCCGCATTTCCATGCTCGAGGATTACAGCTTCCTGAAGGAAAAGGGCGGGACAGAATTCCTCGTAAACTTCAACAACTTTACCAATGTGGTGCACTATCGCGGCTTCCTCACCTGTATGGGGAACACGATGCTGCTCACGGTGATCACGGTCCCCGTTTCCACGATGCTCGCCCTGCTCATCGCAGTCGGGCTCAACTCCATCAAGTGGCTCAAAAAAGTATTCCAGACCATCTTCTTCCTGCCCTATGTGACGAACGCGATCGCCATCGGTATGGTCTTCAAGGCGATGTTCGAGATCATCGGCCCCGTCAACTCTCCCAGCTCGGTCGGCATCATCAACACGATCGTCGAGGCATTCGGCGGGAGCGCGGTCAACTGGGTCAATGAGGGTTCGTCCTATTGGGCGAATATGGCGGTGCTCATCTTCTTCATCGTATGGAACGCACTGCCCTTCAAAATTCTGGTGCTCCTCGGCGGGCTCCAGAACGTCAACAAGCAATACTACGACGCCGCCAAAGTCGACGGGACCTCGCGTTTCCGTATCTTCTGGCGCATCACCGTGCCCCTTCTCTCCCCGATGATCGCCTACGTCGTCATCACGGGTTTCATCGGCGGGTTCAAGGAATACACGAGCATCATCGGTATCTTCGATGAATCCTTGATGGGCCCTCCGGGTTCGATCGGGAAACCGCTCAACACCATGGTCGGGTACATCTACGGCACCATCAACAACAACCAAGGGCGTGCAAGCGCCGCAGCGCTCATCCTCTTCGCTGTCATCTTCGTCGTGACGATGATCAACCTGTATGTCAGCAAGAAGAGAGTCCACTACTAAAGAGGGGGGGAGAATTTGTTATGGAACAACTGCAAAGCGAAATAAAAGAATCTGCTCCAGAGCTCCCCGAAAACGCAGCACCCGCTCCGCAGGGAGAGGGGGGAGAGGTCGACGTCGAGAAGGCCTCCAAAAAGCAGAAGATCAAGAAGACGTTCGTCTATATCGGGCTCTATGCCTTCCTTACGATCGTCGCGATCGTCGTTCTCTTCCCGTTCTACTGGATGCTCATCTCATCCGTCAAGACGGTCGCAGAGTACGAGCTGCGCGTTCCCACCTTCTGGCCGAAGACGTTCAAGTGGGATAACTTCGCCCTTGCTTTCACGGGCAATCTCCACCTCGGCAGGCTGTTTTTGAACACGGTCATCGTCGGCGTCGTCTCGACCATCCTGTCCCTCATCGTCACGGTGCTCTCCGCCTATGCGTTCGCCCGTCTCGAGTTCAAGGGGAAGAACATTCTCTTCGCGGCGCTCCTCGCCACGATGATGATCCCCGGGGAACTGTTCACCGTCACCAACTATGTCACCGTGAACGAATTCAACTGGGTCGGGAGCGATTTCGGCGAATGGCTGGCGCTCATCCTGCCCTTCCTCGTGAGCGTGTTCTATATCTACCTATTGCGGCAGAACTTCATGCAGATCCCCAACGAGCTGTATCTCGCCGCCAAGGTAGACGGAACGAGCGACATCAAGTATCTCTGGCGGGTGATGATCCCGCTTGCCTCGCCCACGCTCATCTCCATAACCATTCTGAAGATGATGGGCGCATGGAACAGCTACATCTGGCCCAACCTTGTTGCGAGAGACCTCGCCCACAGGCTGGTCACGGTCGGTCTCCGCGGCGAAGCCTTCTACGATGAGATCCTGCAAAAGACGAACATGCCCGCGCAGATGGCTGCGGTCGTGCTTGTCACCATCCCGCTTCTCATCGTATTCCTCTGCTTCCGCAAGTACATCGTGCGCGGCGTCTCGCGCAGCGGCATCAAGGGCTAACCCTTAACTCTTGGCGCGAAGGCCTTCGCGCCATCCTGGGCGAAACGCGTATAAGCTACGCAATACTGCGTCGTGCTACGTTTTTCTTGCCCACGTACGAGTGAGTACGCGGGCTGCGAAAAGCCTCGCACTCCTTGTCTTGCTTGCTTCTCCGCGTTTTAACGGTAACGGGTTGTCGCGTTAATGGGCCACGCTGTCATTCCGAGCGTAGCGAGAGAATCCCCTCATACGAAGTCCGTCTTCGCGTCATCCTGAGGAGCGCAGCGACGAAGTAGAGGATCCCTTTATACGGAGTCCACTTATACGGAGTCCACCCCAACTCAAAAAACCAAAAATAATAATATAAGGAGAACACAATGAAGAAAAAAATCGGTGCAGTGCTTTTGGCAGGTGTGATGGCTTGTTCCATGAGCGCCGTGGTCGCTCTTGCCGGTTGCGGCGGTGGCGGCGGCAACAATGGCGGTAAGGGCGAGCTCGACGTGCCCGAAGGCGGGTTCGACACCACGAAGGAAGTCACGATCAGCTTTTCGCACACGATGGGACAAACGCTGAGAGGTAAACTCCTGCCCTACGCCCAAGAGTTTATGAATCTCTATCCCAATGTCACGATCACCAACCTCGATGAGCCCCGCGATTCGAGCAAGTATGAGGAGCTCTATACGATGATCTCCACGCAGATCGTCGGCGGGACCCAACCCAATATTGCCTACTGCTACTCCGATCACGTCGCCGGCTACAATTCCGCAGGCGCCGTCCAGCCCCTCGACGACTTCCTTCCCGGCGGCAAATATGCCGATATCGAAGTGACCCGTTCGGACGGCACGAAGGAAAAGCTCGGCCTCACGCAGGAGCAGGTGGATATGTTCATCCCCGGCTACTACAATGAGGGCAAGAACTTCGGCGACGGGAAGATGTACACCCTTCCCTTCTCCAAGTCCACGGAGGTTCTCTACTACAACAAGACCGTCTTCGATGCGAATGGGTGGACCCCTCCCACAACGTGGCAGGAAATGGAGACCCTCTGCCGCAACATCAAGGCGAAGTATCCCAAGAGCATCCCGCTCGGCTACGACAGCGAGGCCAACTGGTTCATCACCATGTGCGAACAGTACGGCTCACCCTATACCTCCGCAACGGGCGATCACTATCTCTTCGACAATGCCAAGAACAAAGAGTTCGTGAAATACTTTGCAGGTTGGTATAAGGACGGTCTCGTCACCACCCAGATGCTCAACAACAATAAGTACACGTCCGACCTCTTCACCCAGACTGCGGAAGAAGGCAAGGCCTACATGTGCATCGGCTCGACGGCGGGCGCAAGCTACCAGCAGTCGGGCTCCACGCAGGGCCAGTTCGATTTCGAAGTCGGCATCACCCGCATCCCGCAGGTCGATCCCAATAACCCCAAGGTCATCTCGCAGGGTCCCTCCGTGTGTATCTTCAAGGATAGCAATGTGCAGGAAGTGCTCGCAAGTTGGCTGTTCATCAAGTACCTCACGACGAATGTCAACTTCCAGGCAGAGTTCTCCATGGCCTCGGGCTATGTCCCCGTCCTCAATATGAAGACGATGTCCACCAATCAAACCTATCTCGAACTCCTCGACATGGCAGACGGCAAGGGCAATATCACCGCGCTTTCCGCAAACGTCTGTATGGAGCAGGAAGACGCCTACTTCACCTCTCCCGCTTTCCTGGGTTCGGCCGAAGCACGTACACAGGTGGGCAGCTTGATGCAGGCCGCATTCGCAAATCCCGATAAGATCGAATCCATCTTCCAGACCGCGCTCGAAGAATGCGAGCAGATCTGACGGAAATATCCGCGCAGGATGCAACATCTCACCATATCACGGAAAATTCGGTAAGAGGTAGTTATGAAAAAATTCGGTAAATTCATGCTTGCATCGCTCCTTTCTTCGCTCTTTATCCTGCCCGCGCTCTCCGGCTGCGGGCTCTCGGGAGGCCAGAATGACGACGATCTCCCGCCCTGGGTGGACTATGTGAGTATGCTCAAGCTGGATATGACGAGCAACACCAAGAAGCAGGAAGTCGAAGTCAAGCTCTTCATCGACGGCGACACCACCCACTTCAACCCCGTGAAGAACTCCACGCTCACAGGGTACAATGAGGAAGATTTTGCGGCGACCAACGGCGTCATCAAGGCCCGCTATCTCGCCGTCAATACGCCCGAGTCGACGGGTGACGTCGAGAAGTGGGGCAAGACCGCTTCCAACTTCACCCACGAGAAGCTCGACGGGGCGACCATCATCGTGGAATCGGACGACAATAATTGGAACATGGATTCCAACGACCGCTACACCCTGTGGATCTGGTACGTTCCCGCGGGGGAGGAAGTGAAGGCGGAGAACTTCCGCAACCTCAACGTCGAACTTCTGCAAAACGGCTACGGCCTCGCGCAGAACACCGCGACCAACCGCTATGGCACGAACTACGCCATGCCCGCCCTCACGCAGGCCAAGGAATATAAGCTCAAGCTCTATTCCGATGAGAAGGACGATAACTTCTACGAAGGGGAGGCCTACAACGTCACCCTGAAGAAGCTCCGCTGCCACATCGACGATTATGTCAATCTGAAGGTCCGTGTCGAGGGCATCGTTACCACACAGGTGGATAACAGCGTCTATATCGAGGACTACGACGAGGAGAGCGGCCTCTACTTCGGGATCTCCATCTTCTACGGCTTCACGCCCAGCCCGTATCTTCTCAAAGCCCTCACGATCGGCAACCGCGTAAGCGTGCACGGTACGGTGACGTATAGCGAAGGGTTCGGCTACCAGATCAACGGCGTCGACAACAATGCCTTCCACCCCGAATACACGACGAACACCGTCGCCGTCACGGATAAGGACGGCAAGGTCGTCACGGGCGAAGGCGGCTTCCCCGAGCTTCAGGCAAAGGATATCGTCTCCGGTAAGACCGAGATCGTGTTCGAAGACGACGAGAAGGTCGACCTCAACTATGGCGAAGCCGTCCTCGATACCACCGCCACGCTCAAGAACCTCAAGGTCGTCGATCTCTATACGACGCACAACGGCGGCGATAACGATGGTGCCATCTCCATCACATGCAACCAGCTCGACGAGAACGGGCAAGTGATCCCGGGTTCGAAGATCACCGTCCGCACGACCGTCCTCTACCATAAGGATGGCAGCCTCGTCACCCAAGCGGAGTTCCCCGTCGGGACGATGCTCACGGCCAAGGGCTTTATCGAGCAGTTTGATGGCGAGTACCAGTTGAAGGTCCACGTCCTCGACTATCTCACCGTCCAATCCTGAAACGAAGTCCATCAACTTGCCCCCTCCGTGGGAGGGGGTGGGGCGTCCGCGCCGCGCCATCCTTTGGGCAAAGCCCGAAGGATCCCCTCATACGAAGTTCCACACAAACCCAAAAAAAATTTTTATAAAGGAGAACATATATGAAGAAGAAATGGTTGATCGGCTTCCTTGTTTGCTTGATGACGATCGCTATGGCTTTCGGGATCTCCGCCTGCGGCATCAACAAAAATGATGAGCCCCCGGCAGGTTCCGATGCCGACGTCGCCAAGAGCATGGTCGCTCAGCTCAAGGAACTCTACAAGAACGTCAACGATAACGACAGTTCTTACGAGGTCCTCGGCCAAGTCAAGGCACCCGACGGAACGACGACCTACTCTGTCGTCTGGACCGCGGTCGCCAAGACCCCGAATATCAACATCAACGATTATGTTGCGATCGGGGAAATGAACGCCACCTCCAAGATCATCAAGATCACCCTTACCATGGGCAACGAGCCGATCGAATTTGCACTCAAGGCGTCCGTCACCGTCGGTACGGCGACCGAGTCGATAGAATTCACGCATAAGCTCAATGCCAAGCCCGCCGATGCGAAGGGCACCGCGGACGATCCCTTCTCCACGAGAAAGGTCATCGAGATCGCGAACAGCCTCACGGGCACGCCTCCTGTCTACTATTACAGCGAGGCAGATAAGAACAACGATGTTCCCACACAGGTTTGGGTGGAAGGCTACCTCGTCGAATGGGGAAAGGAAACCACATTCACGGGCGGCGGCCGCGTCGAATTCGTCTATATCGTCGATAACTACACCGAGGAATCCACGCGGAATAGCGCCGATGCGCTCTGCATCGCCAGCATCGACTACGACGATGAGAACCTCACTTCTATCGAAGATCTCGTCGCCGGCAACAAGATCCTCGTAAGGGGCTATATCGAGCTCTACAAGGGCGGCACCACCACGACTCCCAAGCCCGAACTCGCCTACTACAAGGATAGCTCCAACACCTATCACAATGTCTACTGCGACTATCTTGAAAAGGAAACGCGCACCCCTCAGCAGAACGTTGAGCTCGCGCTCGGCAAAGTAGCCGACACGCTCTCATACAATTCGGCGGGCGACCACGCTCTTCCCGAATCCACCATCCCCGGCGTCACCTTCACTTGGACGACGACCGATCAGACCTACACCATCAGCGGCAATAAGCTCCACGTCACCGAGCTTCCCACAAGCGATGCGACCCTGACCGCTACCGTCACCGCCACCGTCGAGGGCCAGACCGTGACGAACAACACGAAGACCGTCACCATCACCGTCAGGGCGCCCGTCCAGCAGGAAGAAGGCAGCCTTCTCCTCACCACCGATACCCTCTTTGCGGGCATTGAGAATCCGAGTGGCTATGCCTCCTTCAACGGTTCCCACACAGTCGGCACGGCTTCCGTCACCACTAGCCAGGTGATGATCAGCACGAATGACAGTTATCCCGACGCTCTTCAATTCCAGGGCTCGAGCAGCGCACACGGTTACCTCTCCGTGAACGGCACTTTCACCGAGGTCGTGATCGTCTTGAGAACGAGCTATGATCTGGTGAACCCTACCGTCACCCTCAACGGGACGGCAGTGACCGGCACCGCCGACGAAGGCGTGGCAGACGGGACTGCCGGCAACTTCACCATTAACAAGTACACGATCACCTACACGCTTACGGGTACGGGCGAAGTGAAGGTCACCAACCCCGACACGCATGCAATGTATATCTCCTCCATCACCCTCACGGGTACGCCCGCAGGCGGCGGCACCGTGACTCCCGATCCCGACGAACCCGAAGTCCCCACCGGTACCTTCACACCCATCACTGCTCCCGCGGCCGGTACGGACTACTACATGGGTATGAACGTCGAAGGCGAAATGTATTATCTCACGGGTGCGGAAGCAGGTTACTATCTTGCAACCTCTAAGAATGTTGCAGATGCTTGCAAAATCACGATTGCGGCTTCCGGTAGCGGTTGGACGATCAAAGCCGGTAGCAAATACATTGAGATTGAAGCAAGCGGAACGCATGTCAACGCAGTATTTAAGGATACGGCTACCGGCGCATGGACATGGGACACAACGCATAAGACCTTCACTTGGGCAGTGACGGGCGACAATGCGGGTGATTACTATCTCGGCAATTATTGGAAAACCGGACAATCCTCGCCTTACAACTCTGTCAGCACGAGCAAAATTTCCAATTTCGGCAACGAAAAGCAATATGCGGCACTCGTCGGCACCTTTGCCGAGGGCGGCACCGTGACCCCCGGCCCTACGCCCACCCACACCTGCCAGCATGTATGCCCGACCTGCGGCAAGTGCACCGATGCTAATTGCAATGATCCCGTCTGCGCCGACAAGTGCCAAGGGCACACGGCCCAACCCGGTGCGAACGACGGTTCAGAAGCTCATCCTTATACAGTTGCTGAGCTTCTTGCGGCAAGCGAGAGCTACACAAACGGCGAATATTATCCTGTCTACGTTAAGGGCGTTGTGGTTTTAATCGGTACGATCAATGGTAGCTATGGTCTTTCCAATGTCTATATTGCAGACTCGGTTGACGGCGAATCTTTGCAGGTTTACACTCTCAACTGGGGTGGCGCGTTGACGAAGCCCACCACTATCCCTGCCGAAAGCCCGCTTCACGTAGGCGACCAGGTCACGATCCATGGTTATGCCGAAGTTTGGAACGGTGCCCTTGAAATCACTTCCAAGAGCAAGGGAACTGATATTTCCGGTGGCGCCTATCCTCTCATCATGGTATATACGGAAACCACACAGCACTATTGCAGTCACGCTTGCCCCATTTGCGGCAAGTGCTTGGATACAGATTGCACTGAGACTGCTTGCACCACCAAGTGCGGAGGGCACACTTACGGCACGCTCGATGCTCCTCTTACGGTTGCACAGGTTTTAGAGCTTATCAAAAACATGTCCAACGGCACAGTGACACCTCAGGTCATCTATGCAGTCGGTAAAGTGAATGACATGGGCACGAAAAAGAGCGGAAATGAGTATTGGTCGAACTTTGTTCTTGCCGATAAGGAAACCGCTACGGCCACGATCGGTGCGGCTACGATCAATTTGAATAGCGACGTTGTTGAGCCCACCGTCGGCGACGAAGTCATCATCTGCGGTCATGTCAGCAACCGTAACGGCACGCTTACCTTTGCGTCCAATGGTAGCATCTATGTCAATATCGTGAAGAACATCACGAAGGGTAGCGTCGCTACTCCCGAACTTCCCGAAAACGCCAAAACTGCTTCCGTTACGATCAGCGATTATGCAACGGAAAACGATTGGACGAATGACAGTAAAACGATTTACTCGGAAGTGATCTTGGATACCAATATTAAAGCGACGCTTGTTGGGACGGGCAACAATGGGAAATACTACAGTGACTGGCGTTTGTATCACAACGGAAACGGTGGTATTACAATCACTGCAGAGAATGGTTGCACGCTCTACTCTATTAAAATCACCTATAACAGGAGCAACAATGGTGTCCTGAAGTATGGAGAAACAGAGGTTATTTCGAAAACAGCATTCCTAGTGACCGGAACTTCTGTAACGCTTTTGGTCGACAATACGAACACGGAGACCAACGGACAGGCAAAGATCACTGCGATAGAAGTCGTTTATGTTCCCGCTTCCGCTACCGTGCAGGCTCCCGCGCAGGTCGCGATCCTTCCCGGCAAAGAGTTCTAATTGAGCTTCTCGCCTCAAAAGCAAAAAAACAACCTTCCTCGGAAGGTTGTTTTTTTGTGGTTTCCATAAAAAAGCCTTCCCCCACTCGGGGGGAAGGTGGCACGGCGTAGCCGTGACGGATGAGGGGCTTTCTCGTCGCCCCTGCAAGGGGAGATGTCGCCTATGGGCGACAGAGGGGTTAACCCTTTCCCCGCTTCGCGGGTACTTTCCCTTTCAGGGACAGCAAGAGCCAACCCACCTCAGTCACGTAAGCGTGACAGCTCCTCCCCGGGAGGCGCCATAGAGACGATGCCCTCCCCGGGAGGCGCCAAGTATGCCCCCTCCGTGGGGGGCGCCAAGTATGCCCCCTCCGTGGGAGGGGGTAGGGGGGTGGGGCGAGTTCTGAATGGCGTTAACGAAATCAGAAAGCGCACCCACCTCAGTCACTGCGTGACAGCTCCTTCTCGGGAGGCGCCAAGGAATACCCCCTCCCCGGGGAGGGGGAATAAAAGGGGGTGGGGAATCCCAATACGCCATACCTTATTTTATATGCGGAATGGCAATAGAATTCCCCACTTCAGTCACCTACGGTGACAGCTCCTCCCCAGGGAGGAGCTATACTATCCCTTCAACTTTTCAAACGCATCGTGGTCGGTGAGGTCGCAGCGGATGGGGGTGACGGAGATGTGGCCGGTCATCACGGCATCGGTGTCGAGCGACAGGTCCGCGGTGCCCTCATAGAGGCAGACGAGGCGGGGGACGGCGGTGCCGTCGGGCATAAAATCAAAATCGTCGCTATAGATCGCGGGGCCCATCTTGGTGATGAGGATCTCTTCCCCCGCAGCGGGGAAATTCACGTTGAGGATATCCGTGAGGGCGAACATGTTGCGCCGCTGTATCTCGTCATACACTCTCCCGATATTTTTGACGGCGTTGGAAAAATCCTCGAACGCGGCGGAGAAGGCGAGCGATTTCACGCCGAGCATCGCCCCCTCGAAGCATGCGCCCACCGTTCCCGAGTAGTGGATATCCGCGCCGAGGTTTGGACCCTTATTGATTCCCGAGATGACGAGGTCGAACTGCTTCTTCATGCCGAGAATGGCGATGCGCACGCAGTCGGCGGGGGTGGAATCCACGCTGTACGCCTCGATGGGGCCGAAGAGGTCCACCTTCTTCACCTCATACCCGCCGCCGTGGATATTGATGGAATGGCTGGTCGCGCTCTGCTGCGTCTTGGGGGCGACGACGGTCACCTCGCCCAAGTGCCTTGCAAATTCCACGAGGTGGGCAATGCCCTCCGCGGCGATGCCGTCGTCGTTGGTGAGAAGGATCCTCATAGCCACCCTCCGTGCGTCCTCTTATATTCCCCTAAAAG
>CANQCA010000007.1 GCA_947589585.1 uncultured Clostridia bacterium | reverse complement strand
CGGTGGACGACATCAGCTTCTGCGTCGAGGAGGGGGAATTTTTCGCCTTTCTCGGCGTGAACGGGGCTGGCAAGAGCACGACGATCTCCGTTCTCTGCGGAAAGGAGCCGCCCACGGACGGGCGCGTTCTCATCGGCGGGAAGCCGATCGGCAAGGAGCGGGAAGAGGTCAAACGCACGCTCGGCGTCGTCTTCCAGGAGAGCATGCTCGACGGCTCGCTCTCCCTCTTCGATAATCTCAAATACCGTGCCGCCCTCTACGGCATCTTCGGAAAGGAGTTTGAAGCGCGGCTCCAAGCGCTCGCCGCCCTGTTGGATCTTGCGCCCATTTTGAAGCGGCGGGTCTCCAAGCTCTCGGGCGGACAGCGCAGAAGGGGGGATATCGCCCGCGCCCTCGTGCACAGTCCGCGCATCCTCATCCTCGATGAGCCCACGACGGGGCTGGATCCGCAGACGAGGAAGGGCATCTGGGAAGCAGTGATGAGGCTTCGGAAGGAGCAGAATGTCACCGTCTTTCTGACGACGCACTACATGGAAGAAGCGGCGGACGCCGACCGCATCGTCATCATCGACGGGGGAAAGATTCTCGAGAGCGACACGCCGCTTCGCCTCAAGGAAAAATACACGGGTGACTTCATTACCCTATACCATGTCCGCGAAGAGGACGTCAGAAAGCTCGCCATGCCCTATGAAAAAGTGGGGGAGAGCTTTCGCATCGAGGTGAGCGGCCCTGCCGCGGCGCGCGAACTCATCATGGCGCACCCCGAGCTCTTTTGCGACTTCGAACTCAACAAGGGGAAGATGGACGACGTCTTTTTGGCGGTCACGGGAAAACGCATCGGGGGGGAAAACGCATGAAAAACTTCAAAACGCTCACTGCGCTCATTGCACGAAATGCCAAAATATATTTCCGTGACAAGGGCGTATTCTTCCCGTCCCTTCTCGCACCCCTTATCCTGCTCTTCCTCTTCATCGCGTTTTTGGGGAATGTCTACCGCGATTCCATTCAAAACGTCGTCGCAGAAGTGGGTTTTGCCATCTCGGGCGGGGCGGTCGAGAGCATCGCGAGCGGGTGGCTCATCTCCTCCCTTCTCGCCGTCTGCGCGGTGACCATCGCCTTCACTGCCAATATCGTGATGGTGCAGGATAAGGTGACGGGGCGGATCGACGATCTCACTGTCTCGCCCGTCTCCCGCCACATCCTCGCCCTCTCCTATTTTATCTCCACGTTTGCCGTGACGGCGCTCATCTGCCTTGTTGCGCTCGGGGCGGGATTCATCTATATCGGGATAGCGGGCTGGCATCTGACTGCCGCCGACGTCTTTTCGTCCATCGCGGATACCCTGCTTTTGACCCTCTTCGGCACTGCGCTCTCTTCGCTCGTATGCCGCTTTGTGCGCTCGGCGGGCGGCGTCACGGCTGTGCAAGCGACGGTCTCGTCGGCGTACGGTTTTATATGCGGGGCATATATACCTTTTGGGAACCTCACCCCGTGGCTGAGGAAGATCCTCATGCTCCTGCCCGGCTCCTATGGAACGGGGCTCTTGCACGAACACCTCATGGGGGGAGCTATCGACGCACTTTTGAAGGAGGGTGCACCCGCGGCGGCAGTGGAAGGCTTGAGGCGTGGCTTTGACTGCACGCTCGACTTTTTCGGAAGCGACGTCCCGCTTTATGTGTGCTACCTCGTCCTCGTCGGCGCGACCTTGCTCATCATCGCAATTTACGTCGCCCTCTGCGCTATGAAACCTTCCTCAAAGCGCAAATGACCGAAAACGCCCCACCCATGTCCGCAATCTACCCCATTAGTTTCCACTTGCCCACCCCTTGAGGGGTGGGTGTCGCTTTTAGCGACAGAAGGGGTTTATACCCCTCAGTCACCTGCGGTGCCGGCTCCCCCTCGAAGGGGAGCCAAGATATTGCCTTGTACGCAGTCTGCAAGGCTTCCCCGATATGAAAGGGGGGCCTTTATATCATTGTTCCGGCGTTGGAAATTACATTTTCCGCCCCAAAAATCGGCCAAAATTGCCATTATCTGCCCATTTCGACAACATGGGCTTTTTTTCTTGCATTCTTTTACACAATATGTTATAATAGTATACAAATCTATGAAAAGAGGTGTCCCGTGAAGAAAATTCCCATCGCCATTGCTGCCGTGATGGCAGGATGCGCCCTTACATCCGGAGTTTCTCTTTGCATTCCCAAGGCGCGTGCCCGCGCCGCAGAGGAAGCCGTTTTCGATTATTCCGTCCGCGGGATCGAGGGGATGACCGTCGATTGCGTGGACCTTTTGGAGAGCGTGTATCATACCCAAGTGGACCCTGTCGAGGCCGACTGGCTCAAGGGGGAAAGCACGTTTTCGCTGAAATATTGCGACGCCATCCCGTCTTCGCTCATCGAGATCACCGAAGGGGAGGAGACGACTGTCTCCGCCCGTCCATATTCCTATACCTCCACCGCGGGGAAGAAGGTCACCTTCACGCCTTCCTCCGTCGGAGATGTGCCCTTCCTTCAACAGGGAGAAAACTATGTCGCGACGATAAATGGCGGTACCATGTCTGAGGATAGCCTCTCGATCATATACGAGGCCTTCATCGGGATCCCTGCAGATACCGTCAATTCCCTTGCCGGGAAAGCCTATGCGGCGGGGGATGAGATCGTGGAAAAAATGGATCTCTACGGCCCGGAGGGGAGCAAGTTCAAAGAGGAGCAGGCGCAGTACGAGGAGGATCTTCAAAAGTATCGGGAATACCTTGCCGCCGTGGAGAAGCACGACGAGGATGAGCGCCTCTACGAGGCCTATCGCGCCGAACTCTCCGACTGGAAAAAACGCGACGAGGCCTACCAAACCTATCAGAACGCACTCTCCGCTTACAACGAGCAAAAGGCAAAGTACGATCAATATGTTTCGGATTACGAAGCCTACAGGGCCGCGCTCGAGGCATATAACAACTACAGGCTCAAAATGGAACAATACGAGAAGGAAAAGGCGGAATACGATGCGGCCATCGGCCCCGCGCAGGCGGATATGGAACGCGCACTCACCCAACTCTCCTATTTGGATTTCATCGAAGTGCCGACGCCCTTCTATAGGGAAGATACGAAGACGACCGAACAGCGCTCGCTCTATACGGCGATCATGGGCGATTCCGTCATGCAGGTGCTTAATCGACGAAAAGAGTATTACCAACTCTATCCGAGCTTGGTGCCCGCCGTCGACAGAGCTGCCGCAGCCACGCAGTTTTTAAGAAACGATCTGATTCCGAAGTATCATGCCATAAGAAACGGCACCTTCGAGGAAAAATACGCCTTCTATCTCACCTATTATGAACAAGCGCGCGAGAATTTCTGCGAGCTCTTCCGCGCCCTCGAATGGCTTGACCGCGATTCGGTCGTCCATCAAGAGATCGAAAACCGCGATCGCGTACCTCAATACAACTTGATGCTCGCACAGTTCTATGTTATCTGCAATTTGCTCACCGACGGGACCGTCTCCAACTATGATACGAAGTATCTGAACGCCGGAGATAAATTTAATTTCGACCAAAAGTACACGATCCATGGCCAAAAACCGGAAGAACTCCTGAAGGGAACGGAGGGCATTCCCGTCGACGAGGATAAGGCCGCGCCGTTTGAGAGCGTGCCCGCACTGCCCACCGAACCCACCCTTCCCGAGGAAGTCTCAAGGCCGCAGCAGCCCGCAGAAGTGCGGGAGCCCTCGGGCCCGCCCGCCGAGGTCGCACTCGCGGGGCAAAGGCCCGCCGAGGTCCCCGCACCCGGCCCCGTGCCCGAGAAGGTCACAGCTCCCAAGGAACCCACGCCCTATGTCCCTTCGGAGACGGAAAAGGCCCTTCTTGACGGCGTTCGGGAGGGGAAGATCGTTCCCCGCGAGCCCATAGCCGAGGATTTCTCTCTTCCCGTCTATGCCGTGTGCAAGAAGTATCTGCCCTCGGCCAATGCGGCCACCGTGCGCTTCTATCTCAACGAGAACGGCGGCGACTATGTGGAAATGGATATTTTGCCCGGCGAGGAGCCCGATCTGAGCAAGATCGCGCCCTATAAGGATGAGGTAGGCAAGACGCAAAAGCACACCGGCTGGCAAAAGTTGGAAGGGGACATCCGCGTTCCCGTTCTCCTCTCCGAGATCGGTCCGGGCGAACATCTCGAGCTCTATCCCTCCTTCCTCTCGAGCAGGAATTTCTATCCCGTCGTATGGGAGATCGAAGGAAGACTGATCTCCACGCAGTTCGAATTCGGCAGCTCACCCGTCTTCAGCGGCACGATCGAATGCGTCGGCGACGGGATCCACAATTACAGATTTCTCGGCTGGGAAGCGGGGGATGAATTTTATCCCGTGAACGAAAATCTGCCACCCGTGTCCGAGAGCGGGGCTTACTATAAGGCGCGCTTCGAGGAGCTCCCGCTCATCGGGGGCGAAGGGGAAGACGTCGATCTCGCCTACGACGAGGAGAAGGGCGAGTTCTCTGCGGACTTCTCTTCTCCCGTGCCCGAGGACGCCCCCTTGGAGGTGGAGATCGGCGATCTCTTCCAAAAGGCGAGCGGCATGGAGGCGGGCGTTTCGCTCACGTTCGAAGATCGCACGCTCGGGTTTGATCAGTCTGCCGCAAAGGCGATCTCCGAGCAGGGGATCGATAAGATCCTCACATCCTTCGAGGAAGAGGTTTCGGCCGAAGAACAGCCCCCCGCCTACACCTTCTCCGTCCGTCTGTTTAAGGGTGAGGAGGAGAAGAATATCGAATGCAGTTGCAATATCTATGCCGATGTCGTGCTCCACGCCGCGCACCGCCTCGTCTCTTCCGCGGGGGAATTTGTCAGCTTCGACGAAGTAAACACGCCCCCCCGTGCAAGAAGGGCGCTTTCGGATACGCAAAAGACGCGCATCAGCTTTCTTGCGAAGGCAGGCGAGACGTATGAGCTCGTGGCCATGTACAAGGTCGAAGTGCTCGGTTGCGACTTTGCGACCGTCGGAACGAGCACCCTGCAGGGCCTTGCCCGTCCCGGTCAGCAGGTGGAGATCACGCTCGGCGATATCGCCGCGGGAAGGTATCTTTCCGCCATACGCGTCTATACCCATTCCGAGGATAAAGAGATCCCCGTGACGGAAAATGCCTTTACCATGCCCGCGGAGAACGTCTACGTTTCCGTCAACGGCGCATACTACACATACACCGTCACCTTCCGCTCGGAGGGCAAGACCATCTACACGAGAACCTACCGCTACGGCGATCGGATCGAGCTTCCGCCCGATCCCTTCAAGCCCTCCGACGAGACCTATTCCTACACCTTTGCCGGGTGGGACCACGAGGTGGGCGAGTGCACGGGGAACGAACAGTTTGTGGCCCGTTTTACCCAAGAGCTGCTGCCCGAGGACACTTCGGATCCGGGCGCGGATCCCACCATACTCGGCCTCGCCATCGGCATTCCCGTCTCCGTAGTCGTGGTCGCCGCAGTCATCGTTGCCATCGTTGTGATGAGGAAACGTCCCCGCCGCAGCGATGAAGACTGAGCGCAGGTCCGCAAAAATCAACAGCCGGAATGTTCGGATCGGGGGGAGCACATCCCCCCGATTTTTGCTTATTTTTCGAAAATTTTCCAAAATCCCCCAAAATGTTTTGAAAAAATTGACTTTTTTTGCGTAAAAACCAAAAAAAGTGTCGGGAAATTATTGACAAGTACGCGCAAATAAACTAATATATTAAGCAGTGAACGAATCTTTCGCTTTTTCGACGTATGCTTTGCGGCGATCGAAACGAAGGAAGGGAGATCAACATGAAAAAAGTTGGAACAAGAATGTCGCTCGTGATCGTGCTTCTTCTCACCGCCCTGCTCATGCTGTTTGGCGGCGCTGCACTTTTGAATGTGCATGCAGAAGCAGCCGATCCTCAGCCCGAGCAGAACGTTACCGTGAAGGAGGGGGATTTCTACACGCTCACCTACGATAAGAGCGAGCTATCCGTGAGCCTCCTCATCGACGCGAACGTTCTCGACTATTCCAGGCAGACGAACTTCAAAGAGCTTTTGCATGATATCAAAGCCGTCGGCATGGATCTCGTCATGAAGGGCATCATCGGGTCTGTCGCCCCCGAGCAGGGGATCGCGACCGTGGCGCTTCCCATCGCCTCGGGAGACCTCGATCTCGACGGCCTCACCATGGAGGATATCAAGGACTACGTCAAGCAGCGTCTCGAAGATCCCAATGAGCTCAATCGTTACCTCGACGGCGAGTACGATATGCTCATCGAGCAGGCCGTGGACGCCTATGTCTCCTCCGGGAAGGGGACCTATGAGGATTTCCAGACAAAGGTCGAGGAAGTCATCGAGGATGTCATCGACGATTATGTCAAGGATCCGGAAAAGCTCGGCCAGTTGAAGGAAGAGTATCAAAAAGATACCGAATCCCTCAAACAGGATCTGAAGGATAAGACGCAGGAGAAGGTGGATCAGGTCGAAGAAAACGGCGGCGCGCCCGCGCTCCAGTTCGGCCAGATCCTCGACGAGCTCAAGGCGATCCGCGTGGACGGCATCGATGTCTTCACGACCAAACAGGTCGGCGACCACGAATTCAAGAAGGAAGTCAACGTGGAAGGGCTCAAGGAGCTCGTCCGCCGTCTTCCCCGCCCCGCCGAGATCCTCAAGTACACCGATGAGCAGATGAAGAGTCTCCTCTCGTATGAGATCGGCGTCGATACGGGATATGGCAACTTCACCTTCCGTGCGACCTTCGGTCTCAAGGGAGATACGAGCGATGTGAGGACCGCGCTCCGCCTCGGCGATAAATTCGTCGACGTCTCGATGAAGGACGGCGTGCCTACGGCGACGGTCACCCTTCCCCAAACGGTGACGGAGTATCTCACCCGCTTCCTCAACAGCGAACAGCTGAGCGAGAACACGAGAGAGCTTCTCATCAACCTTCTCACCGATAAAGGCACGATCGGAAGCTACACCTTTGAGAATGCGAAGAGCGTATTCGACGAACTCCTTGCGTTTGCCAAGGCGCATCCCGAATATGTCGAAGAGCTCTGCAGGAACAATGCGGCGCTCCTCAAGATCGCCAATAAGGTCATCAACAAGCTTTCGAACGACAAAGAGTTCCATGATAAGTGCATGGCGAAGGCCGAGATCCTCTTCGGGGAGATCCCCGAGCGCTTCAAGGATAACTGCGTCCTCGATTTCTATCAGGGCAACGGGCAGTTCTTCTATTCGCGGAGCGTCAATCTCAAGCACTTCTACGAAAAAGCTCTCGAGAAAGCGAAAGAACTGAAGGACGCGCTCGGCATCGACCTCGGTTCCTACGATAAATATTTCGACTATCTCGACGAGGTGACGGGCTACATAAATCTCGACCACAATTTCAATTTTGCCGTCGAACTCAACGTCGCGCCCATCTATAAGGTCACCTATCAGGATGCGTCGCTCAACACCAAGAAGGAAATGCTCCTGCCCGCCGGTATGGACATTCTCAAGTATGCGCCCGAGCAGTTCGAGGTCTCCGAGCTTGATTGGTGGGCAGACGCCACGGATCCCAATGTGGATTCTCCCGCCGTGGTCACGGAGATGCCCGAGCACGATATCACGGTCTATCACTTCAATGTTGAGCCCACCGTGATCGATCTTACCGAGAGCAAGCTTCAAAGAGATGGCGGCCTTACGATCGAATACGACGGGAATGACCACCTCAAAGAGCTCTCCCTCTCCGGCATTGAGGACTTTAAGAATTTCATTGACATTACTTGGAAATACAACGGCGAAGAAACCACCGAGATCAAAGAAGTCGGTGTGTACACCGTCGAAGTGGCGCTCAAGCCCGAATTCCAAGGAACGCTGAAGTATCAGTTCACCGCACCCGCGGACGCCGGCACCTTCACGATCACAAAGAAGACGATCGACGTATCGAAGTTTGCCGCGACCGCTCCCGAGTACAGCGGCGTGGATCTCCTTACTGAGATCGAACTTACGGGTATCGATAAAGATCTCTTCGATTTCACTTGGGCGACCAAGGACGGGGACGACGCCGATAAGATCATTGAACCCGGCGAGTACACGGTCACGGCCACCCTCAAGGAGCCCGAGCACTATGTGCTTGAAGGCGGCGCCGATGAGGAGAGCGTGTCTGTGGACTTCACGGTCGAAAGGCAGACGATCGAACATGCGGGTTTTGCCGCCAATCTCGATGGCGAACCCACCGCCCAGTACACCGGCGAGGATCTCAAGGAATATATCGAGTACACCGTGCTCGATGGAACGCTCTTCACCTTTGTTTGGACGAATAAGTACGGCCAAGAGGTCGATAAGATCGTCGAAGTCGGCGTGTACACGCTCACGGCTACCCTGAATGACCCCGTGCACTATCGTCTGAAGGGGACCGATGAGACGAGCGTGACGACGACCTTCGAAGTTATCAAGCAGCAAATCGATCTCGGTGAACTTTCATGGGAAGGGCCGGAGTCTGTTGAATACGATGGGAAAGAGCACCGCAACGATGTCACTCTTCCCGGCGTGGAAGAATATCTGGATGCGGGCATCCTCGAATACGTTTGGGCAAAGGGCGGCGTTGATCTCGGCGGCTACGGCATCAGCGAGATCGGCAACTACACCGTATCCATCCGCGTGAAGGCAGATAAAGAGGCTTCCTATGAAATCATAGAACCGCCTTATCCCACGGAATTCGACTTTGCCATCACCAAGATCGCATTCGATCTCAGCGCGAAAGCATGGCAGCTCGACGGAGCAGGCATGGAGGACGGCGCTGCCACCCGCACGTACGATTCCGCCGTCAACTCCTACGGCAAGATCAAGCTCGCAGAGCTCACCGAGGCGCAGGAAGCTCTCATCGAGTACGTCTGGACGACGGGAAAGGGCAATGACGCTTCGACCGCCTACGAGGCGATCAAGGCCGGCACCTATCAAGTCACAGTAGTATTCAAGGGGCGCGAAGATCTCTACGATTTCAAGGCTCCCGCCGCTGCGACCCTCACGATCACGCCAAAGGTCCTGTTCGAGGGCGCCGAGTGGACTTCCAAGTACGCCGACGTCACAAAGGATACGAACGCGCAAGAGGTTACATTCAACACCCAGTATAGCGAAGGCCGCGATCATATTCTGCTCGGCAGCCTCTATCTCAAACAGGGGAACACAGCGCTCACTCCCGACCTCTTTAATTATATATGGAAAGACGCGGCCGGTAACACCGTCGATGCGGCGACCAATGTCGGTACATATACGATCGGGGTCGAGCTCAAGGATAATGTGAACTACACGCCGGCTGGCTCGTTCGAGGAAACTGCCATCCTCGTGATCGGAAAGGCCGACATCAACATCAACGGCGTGCAGCTCGGCCTTACGAGCGCAACCTACAACGGGGCGAACTTCAAGCAAGACGTCGAAGCGTCGCTCAAAAACCTTCCCACGATCGCATTCGAAAAGGGCGACTTCTTCGTATTCGCTTGGGAGAAGGACGGCACGGCATTGGCGGCAGAAGCCGAGATCAAGGATGCCGGCACATACACGCTCACGATTTCCATCAATGAAAAATACAGCGCGACCTATCAGCTCACGCCTCCCGAAAAGGATCTCACCTTTACGATCGAGAAGTACACGATCGATTTGAAGGGGCTCAGCTGGAAGTTCGACGGAAGCGTAGCCGATTCCAAGACGGTCAGATATAGCGCGGGCGCGAACTATGCGGTCGGCCATCTCACCTTCGACTTCGGTCCATATGACGTAGATGGAATCAGAGATCTCTTCGCGATCACCTGGACCTCGAATTCGCAGCTCCTGGAGGAAGTGAAGAACCCGGGCTCCTATCTCGCCACCTTGCAATTCGACACCGCGGTGGTCAACTACACGGCAGTCAATATGCCCGCAGCCTTCAAGCTCACGATCGACAAGAACCTGATCGATCTGAGCGGCTACTCCTGGAAGTTCGAGTCCGGAAACTCTGTGGTCTACGATGGAAAGGACTACATCGCAGAGGATGTCGTCTCCCTCGAAGGCCTTCCCGAAGAGTATCTCGATAAGATCGTCTTCACTTGGGAGAAGGGATCCGCCGTGGATAAGGCCATCGATGCAGGCACCTATACGATCAGCGTGACCGTCAAGGCAGGTGCGTTCGATCCCGCTTTCAATTCGGTCATCCTGCCCGATTCCACGACCTTCACGATCGTTCCCGCATCCTGCGACGTTACCGAGTTCGAATGGGACTACACGGAACCCTTCGACTTCAACTCGGCGGCGCACACCGTTGCGATTAAGGGGACATTGCCCGAATACGTTACGGTAACTTACGAAGGAGCAACCGCCACCCAGCCGGGCGACTACACGGCGGTAGCGACCTTCACCTTGACAAGCAGCAACTACACCTTCAAAGACGGAAAGAACACGCTCACGCTTGCGTGGAAGATCCTTGACGTCACCCCCGAGAAAGATCCCGAGATCTTCACCTCCGGCAACGACGTGCTCATCTATGATGAATACGAATCCTTCATCGGCGACGAGGACGGGATCACGGTCACGGCGATAAGCAGTGAGCAATTCGCCGAGTACGAGAAGCTCCTCAACGAGATCCTCGAGGATCAAGAGGGCACGCTCGGCGCCGCATATGATATCAAGTTCACCCTCGATGGGGACGAATTGCATGCACCCGGCAAACTGCGCGTCTACATCCGCCTTCCCGAAAGCTTCGCCCAGAGCGAGCAGGGAGCGCTCCGTATCGTGCACTTTACCGCCGATGGCAAGGCCGAGATCATTGAATTCCAGATCGAGACCAAGGGCGATTATTCCTACCTTGCCTTCGATGCCTCCAGCTTCTCCGTCTATGGCGTTGCGGAAGTGAAGGATGTCGAGACGGTATCGCTCTGGTGGATGTGGCTTCTGATCGCCATCATCATCGCGTTGCTCGCGGCGACCGTCGTCCTGCTCGTGCTTCTTCTCAAGACGAAGACAGAGGCCGAGGCCGAAGCGCAGCCCGTCGAACAGCAGGCAGAGGAGACGACCGAGGAAGCTCCTGCCGAGACGACCGAGGAAGTTCCCGCAGAGGAAGAAACTCCCGCAGAAGAAACTCCTGCAGAAGAAGTTCCTGCAGAGGAAGAAGTTCCCGCAGAAGAAACTCCTGCAGAAGAAGTTCCTGCAGAGGAAGAAGTTCCCGCAGAAGAAGTTCCTACAGAAGAGGAACCCGAGGAAGAGCAGACCGTCGAAGAGGTTCCCGCTGAGGAAGAGCCCGCCGAGGAAGAACAGCCCGAGGAGATCCCCGTCGCCGTTCCCGTCGAGGAAGAGGCTCCCGCTGAGGAAGAACCCATCGAAGAGCCCGTCGAAGAGGTTCCCGCTGAGGAAGCTCCCATCGAAGAGCCCGTTGAAGAAGTTCCCACTGAGGAAGAGCCCGCAGAAGAGCCCGTCGAAGAAGTTCCCGCTGAGGAAGAGCCCGCAGAAGAGCCCGTCGAAGAAGTTCCCGCTGAGGAAGAGCCCATCGAAGAGCCCGTCGAAGAGGTTCCCGCTGAGGAAGAGCCTGTCGAAGAGCCCGTCGAAGAGGCCCCGGCAGAAGAGCCTGTCGAAGAGCCCGTCGAAGAGGCCCCGGCAGAAGAGCCCAAGAAGGCGCCCGCGCCCAAGCCCATCCCTGTCGTCGTGCCGCTCCCCGTCGAGGAGAAGGAAGAAGAATACGATGTTCCGCTTCCTTACGATGAATTCTTCGAATATCTTCCCGAGGACGAAAACCCCGTAGAGGAAGCTCCCGCCGAGGAAGAAGTTCCCGCTGAAGAGGAAGCTCCTGCCGAGGAAGAAGCTCCCGCCGAGGAAGAAACTCCCGCCGAGGAAGAAACTCCCGCTGAGGAAGAGGCTTCCGCTGAGGAAGAGGCTTCCGCTGAGGAAGAAGTTCCCGCCGAAGAGGAAGCTCCTGCCGAGGAAGAAGCTCCCGCCGAAGAGGAAGCTCCCGCTGAGGAGGAGGCTCCCGCTGAAGAGGAGGCTTCCGCTGAGGAAGAAGCTCCCGCCGAGGAAGAGGAGGAGCCCGTCTCCTTCGAGAGCGAGGAAGAGCCCGAGGAACCCGTCTCCTACGATGAGTTTGCCGAGGAGCCCGTATCCTTCGACGAAGTGTTTGCGGACGAAACCGCAACGCAGTCCGAGGATAGCGACGCCGACACATTAGCAATACCTGCGATCATCGCAGCGGAATCCAAGGAGGAAATTATGAAGGCACAAAATGCAGAGCCGGCAATGGCTCAGGAAAGCGTCGTGTACGATAGGAGCTTCGCGGCCCGTATCGCACAGGCAGATGAGACCGTGAGAGATTACTACAATGAGGTCAAGACCGAATTGCTCTCTTACAAGGGGTTGAAGTCTCGCCTCAGCTGGACGGCAGATTCCTTCAATAAGGGCAGAGAGAAGTGCGCGAAGTTGCAGATCAAGGGCAAGACGCTCATCCTCTATCTCGCACTCGATCCCGAGGAAGTCGCGCCGAAGTATCACACGCAGAACGCTTCCGATGTTGCCAAGTACGCAGTCGTTCCCACCAAGCTGCGCATCCGCAACCCTCGTTCGCTCAAGTATGCGAAGGAACTCATTGCTCAGCTCATGGAGAAGTTCGGCATTGCCAAGTCCACGCGTCCCGTGAAATATCAGCCCATCGCCGTGCAGACGACGGAGGAGCTCATCGAAGCGGGCCTCATCAAGTGCAAGACGAGCAAGCGCCCCGGCTTCTGGGGAAAGTAACAAAAAGCCAATGAAAAAGGCCGCCCGTTCGGGCGGTCTTTTCATATAATTTGCCGCCTTGGCTTGACACGGCCATATCTTCCATAGTATAATGAAGATAAAATAAGGAGGGCGGAATGGTCGATAGCGCAAAAAAATTGCGGACGGCATACGAGATCTTTCTCGGCGTGCTCACGGCCGTCGTCGGCGTCTTGTTCATCGTCGAAGCGGCGAAGATCTATTTTCCCGGCGCAGAGAGCGGGGGAGATATCTACAGCCGTGAGATCGTAGCCGAGCGGTTGCGTGCGCTTCTCATCCCCGTATGCGTATGGCTTGTCGCCGCGATCGGCGGGGGGATCGTCGCCATGCTCTGCCCGTCTTCCCCATCAAAGGTCTCTTTCGATGCGAGAAGAACGCTCACCCGCCTTTCGAGGCGTATCCCCGCAGGGGAGGGGGAGGAATATCTCTCCGCGCAAAAGGAATACAAAAAATACGGTCTCATCCGCACGGTCTCGCTTGCCGTCGTCGCCGTATTCGGCGTGCTCGCCGCGGTCATGTCCTGCGTGTATCTCTTCGATACGGCGCATTTCACCGCTTTGGAGGCGGGCGGCGGCATCAACGGCGACATTTTGAGAATGTTGAAAAACGTCCTCCCGTGGATCACCGTAAGCTTTGTTTTGGCGGTCGGCGCGGCCCTGCTCGATCTGTTTATCGCCCCCCGTGCGCTCGGAAAGGCAAAGCGCCTCATTGCGCTCGGCAAAGGCAATCAGCCCCTTCCTCCTCGGACATGGGTAGCCTATAAGAGCCGTACCGACGAATTCTTAAACGGCAAATGGACGCTGCTTACCGTGCGCATCTGCATCCTTTGCCTCGGCGTCATTTTCCTCGGCCTCGGCATCTGGAACGGCGGCGCCGACGACGTCTTGGGGAAGGCGATCATGATCTGTACCGAGTGCATCGGCCTCGGTTGAGAAATGGGCTGAATTGCCCTGCCCGAAAGCAAAAAATCTGAAAGGAGAACGTGATGCCGCTTCGCGAAACGATCATAGCCGCTGTGCTCATATCCGTCGTCTGCGTATGCCTTCTTGCGTGCGTGATCGTCTGCATGTGCATCGTACGCGGGGGAAAACGGCGCAGCGCACCCTTCAGCCTGAAGGCATGGTGGAAGACGCACAAGCCCACCAAGCGCCGTCTCATTCAGGTGTATGCCGCCCTTCTCGTCAATGCCAACATCAAGGGCTTTGCGACGGGAAGCATCTACACGGGCGGAACGAAATATCTCTGCACCCCCGGGCTCAACTGCTATTCATGCCCCGGTGCGGTGGGGGCATGCCCCTTGGGCGCCCTGCAGAACGCGCTCGCCTCTTCGGGCACCCGCGCGCCCTTCTATGTACTCGGCATCCTCATGCTCTACGGCATGCTGCTCGGCCGCACCATCTGCGGCTTTTTATGCCCCGTCGGCCTCGGGCAGGACCTTCTCTATAAGATCAGGACGCCCAAGGCCAGAAAGAACCGCCTCAGCCGCATCTTCTCATATCTGAAATACGTCATCCTCGCCGTTCTGGTCGTCGCCGTGCCCGTCATGTTCGGCGTGTTCGGAACGCGCGTTCCCGCCTTCTGCAAATATATCTGCCCCGCGGGGACGCTCGGCGGTGCGATCGGCTTGCTTATCCATCCGGGGAATGCAGATCTGTTCGGCCAGCTCGGGGCGCTCTTCACTTGGAAATTTGCCCTGCTCGTCGCCGCGGTCGTCGCCTGTATCTTCATCTACCGCTTCTTCTGCCGCTTTCTCTGCCCCCTGGGCGCCCTCTACGGCCTCTTCAACCGCTTCGCCCTGCTCGGGGTCAAGCTCGATAAAAACAAATGCACCGATTGCGGCCTCTGCCTTGCGCACTGCAAGATGGATATCCGCCGCGTCGGCGACCATGAGTGCATCAACTGCGGCGAGTGCATCTCGGTGTGCCCCGCGCACGCCATCAGCTGGAAGGGCTCTAAGCTCTTCGTGCATGCGAATGCGGCAGAGCCCCTTCCCGTCCCCGCAGAACGCCCCCTCGCCGCGCTGCTCAAAAATACTGCCGAGGAGCCCGATCCCGGACATGGTGCCTCCGAAATGTGTGTAGCCGCCCCGTCGGAGAGAGAAAACGTCCAAGCTCCTTCAGCTTCTTTTGTGAGCTCTGACCTCGGACATGGTACCCCCGAAAAGCCTCAAAAGTCCCGACGTCCCCGTTCGTTTTGGCTGCAGATCGCATCGTGGGCGGCCGCGCTCGCCCTGCTTTGCGGCGCCCTCGTCTACTATAACTTCATCGCAAAGACGGAGGCAGTCGTCGCGGGCGCACCCTATGAGCTTGCCCTCTCTTCCCGCAGCGAAGAGGGGGGCGAAGCAATATTCACCATTCTTCCCGAAGGGGCCGACGAAGCCGCGCCTGCGGAACCTGCATCGGGCAGCGGAACGCCCGAAGATCCCTTTGAGCTTGCAGAGCTTTGCGGCAGCTTCAGGGCAACTCTTCCCGCAGAAGGAGAGCTCATCTATCACTTCTTTGTGGAAGAAGACGCCGCCTTCGTCCTCCTCTCCGAGAGCGAGGATCTCTCTCTCCGCATCTACTATCGCGATGCGCAGGGGGAAGAAGTCGTCGCATTCACTGCAGAGGGCACGGGCAGGACGCCCTTCACGCTCTCCTCATCTCCCGAGGGCATGCCCGTCTATGGGAACGCAGTCGGCGATCTGTGCTACGACTTCACCCTTTCCGCATACGGCGAAGCGTCTACCTTCCGCCTGAGCGCACACCGCGGCAGGCTCGTCCTCATCAATTTCTGGTACACCGAGTGCGGCCCCTGCAAGGAGGAGATGCCCATGATCGCCGATCTTGCCGAAAAGTACGCCTCCTCCATGGACGTCGTCGCCATCCACAGCGCCCGCATCTACACGAGCCCGCAGACCGCGGAGGGGGTGCAAGCGTGGCTGGATTCGACCTCTCTCGGGGGAAGGGATACGACGTGGTCGCAAACGAACATCATCTTCGCGCAGGATAACGGCGCAGGGCTCTATTCGAGCGAGACCTATGCCCTTCTCGGCGGGAAGAGCTCTTACCCCCTCACACTGCTTCTCGACGAAGAGGGCGTCATCCTCTATGTGCGTCAGGGCGCCCTGCGCGAGGAGACCATCACCGCCCGGATCGAGGCCGCACTGGCCGATTGACGGAAATCATTTCGCATGGGAACGGATAGCCTCCGTTCTTTTTTTGTACTTTTTTTCCGCAAAAAGTAAATTGTTCGTTTTGTTAATTTCGAAACCTTTTTGACTGAAATACTCAAAAAATTATTCTATCTATGTTGACATCACACATTTTCTGTGATAAAATATAATTACTTTAGGGGAATTAACGGGCATTTTGCGTCAAATCCGAACAAAGAGCAGCCTTTGTTCGCTTTGCGCACGAAAAAGCGGCTTTCCCTTCAGAATGCGTGCGGATGCGGGCGGGCGCCCGTGCACGTACGCGAGAAAATTTTCTTTCGCAAATTTAAGGAGGTTTCTATGAAACTCAAGAAATGGCTGGGCATGCTGCTCTCGCTCATGATGGTCATCGCCATCGGCGTGGGTATTTCCGCATGCGGCACGAAGACTGTCGACGAGACTGTCACGATCACTTGGTACGACGGCACCACCGTCTTACAAACCACCGAGGACCATCTCAAGGATCATGTCATCAAGGAATCCGAGAAGCCCACGCTTCCCGTGAAAGATGGCTACACCTTTGAGAATTGGTTTGCCGATGCGGCCGGTAAGACAGTATTCGACTTCACCAAACCCGTCTCCGAGGACATTTCCATCTATGCGATCTGGAAGAAGAATGATCCGCAGAAGCCCGCCCATTCCCACGAATACGGCGCATGGACGGTGCAAAAGAAGCCTACCATGACCGAGACAGGTACCGCACAGCGCACCTGTACGTCCAAGGATTGCGATAACAGCGCCTCCAAGACGCAGGAGAAGGTCCTGCCCAAGCTGAGCGAGACCGCCAAGTACTCCGTCGTCCATACTACGCCCGCCACTTGCACCGTCAAGGGCGTCGATACATATACCCTCAAGGAAGAGACCTCCATTTCCTTCACGGCAGAAGTTGCCGCCACGGGCCATAAGATGCAGGAGCATGCCGCCGTCGCCGCCACATGCGAGAAGGCGGGCAATGTGAAGTACTACACCTGCGAGCACGAAGCGCCCACCGTCTACTACAAGGACGCACAGGGGAACGAAAAACTCGAAACCATCGTAGATCCTCAAAAGCAGCACACCTTCGGCGGCCAATGGTATCACGATACGACCGATCACTGGCAGCTCTGCACGATGTGCGGGAAGGTCCAGTCCGAGCATCAGGCGCACGATACGAACGGTAAAGATGGCGTCGAGGGCGCCTGCTCCGTCTGCGGCTACAAGGCAGAAGAACAGCCCACACCGCACACCCACAACTATGGCGCATGGGTGATCGACGAGCCCACCATGTCCGAAGACGGCACCGCCACAAAGACCTGCCCGGACTGCGGCGAAGAAGAACCCGATCACACCGTCACCGTCACCCTTCCCGCCCTCAGCACGGAAGGCGCTTACGATGTCGAGACGACGCCTGCCGAATGTGAAAAGGCCGGCTCCAACAAATACACCTTCAAGCAAGACCAAACCATCACCTTTACCGTAGAAATTCCCGCCACGGGCCACACCTATGATGCTGAGCACGTTTCTTGGGAATGGGTCGGCAGCGACGCGAAAGGCTACACCAAGGCTACGGCGACCTTCACCTGCTCCGTCTGCAGCAAAGGCACCGAGACCGCTGTAGACGAACAAATCGAAGTAACCACCTCTTCGGATAAATGCACGAAGACAACGACCTACAAAGCCGAAGTCACGTTCAACGGGCAAACTTATTCCGAGAGCAAGACCGTCATCACCGAAGGGCAGCACAACTTCGGCAATGTCGTTCCCGAAGTGAAGGCCACCTGCCTTGAAGAGGGCAAGAAGGCATACTACTACTGCGACGTTTGCAACCAATACTTCCTCGATGTGAACGGCGAGCCGGCAACGGAGCCTGTCCCCGAGGATCAGCTCACGATCGAAAAGCTCGACCATAAGATGAAGGAGCACGCCGCAAAGGATGCGACCTGCACCGAAAACGGCAACTATCTCTACTACACCTGCGAAAACGAAGAAGATAACAACTACTACAAAGATAACAACGGCGAGCAGAAATATAATAGCCAAGAAGAGACCGTCATCAAATCCAAAGGGCACCAATACGAAGAAGTCGCAGGGAAGCCCGCGACCTGCACCGAACCCGGTGTTGAGAAGCACTATCATTGCGACGGGTGCAACCAAGACTTCCGCGAACAGGGCGGCGTAGCAGTCGATCCCTCCACCTTCACGATCGAAGCGCTTGGGCATGACTATACGCAGAGCGAATGGGTAATAAAGGCTCCCACCATGAACGCAACCGGCAGCGCGGAGAAGACCTGCTCCCGCGCAAACGGCGATGAGACGCACGAAAAGCTCACCGTCACCCTTCCGGCGCTCACCGATAATCGCTACACTGTCGAAGGCGACACCGCGACCTGCGAAGAGGGCGGCAGAGGCACCTATACCATCAAACTCAACGAAGAGACCTTCACCTTCGAAGGCGAGACCAAGGCAAAGGGTCACCAATACGGCAACCCCGAATGGAGCTGGGAAGGCAACGACAAAGACGGCTACACCGCCGCCACGGCGACCTTCACCTGCACCGTGTGCGAGACCGAGACGCAGCAAGTCAGGACTACTTCGATCACGACCACCACAACAACCAACGAATGCACCGAGACGACGACTTACACCGCCACGGTCAAATTCAACAGCAAGGACTATACGGGTACAAAAGTTGTCACGAATGCGAGCGCGCACCAATATCAGAAAGTCGAAATCAAACCCGCTACCTGCACCCAGGACGGCGTGAAAGAACACTTCCACTGCGATAAATGCAAGCAAGACTTCCTTGAGGAAGATGGCGTTCCCGCAAGCGAAGAAGATCTCAAGATCAAGGCAACGGGCCACAAATACGGCGAATGGGAGATCAAGAATCCCACCAAGACCGAGAAAGGCTCCGCGACCAAGACCTGCAATGCGTGCGAGCAAGAAGAAGGGTACAGCGTCACGGTCGAGCTTCCCGCACTCAGCGATAAGGATGCTTACACCGTCGCTCACGACAAACTGCCCACCTGCACCCAAACGGGCACGGATACTTACACCTACAAGCAAGATACGACCATCACCTTCACAGTCGATGTGGAGGCTAAGGGTCACAGCTACGGCGCATGGGATATCAAGAAGCCCGAGAACGGGCAGGCAGGCTCCGCGACCAAGACCTGCACACAGTGCGAGAACGAATCCGAACACACCGTCACGGTAACACTTCCCGCACTTGAAACCCCCGACACATACGACGTGAACACAAAGACGAACGCCGGCTGCGAAACGACGGGTTTAGCGACATATACACTGAAGTCGGAGAACACGATTTCCTTTGATGTTGTCCTACCCGAGCTTGGCCATAGCTACACCGGGAATTGGAAAGTCACAGGCATACCCACCTTCGAGGATGAAGGCGAAATTTCTAAGGAATGTACGCGCGATAGCGGTCACACGAAGCTTACCCAAACGCTTCCCGTTCTCGGAGATGAACAGTATACGGTTACGGGTAATAGTGCGACCTGTACCGAAGGAGGCGAAGGCGTCTATAAGATCACGATCGACGGCGCAGAAGTGAGCTTTACAGCACAGACCAAGGCGCTCGGGCATGACATGACGAACCACCCGGCTGTTCCTGCGACCTGCGAAAGAGCGGGTACGCTCCAATATTGGACCTGCAGTCACGAGGCGAGCAATGTCTATTATGCGAACCAGGAGGGAAGCTCCACACTTCAAGACATTACCGACCCTCAGAAGAAGGATCATATCTGGAGCGCATGGGAAGTAGTGGATGTCAATACTCATACCCGCCACACCGAGTGCGAGGGCGTTTCGCACGAGCAGATTACCGAGACAAAATCGCACAACTATGATGCAACAGGTCACTGCGACAAATGCAACGCGCAAAAATATACTGCCAAATTCGTGCAGGGCGAGAGCTTCAAGGGCACCTGGAGCGTTGCCGATAAAGTCGAGCTATCGGGCAAGCAGATCAAGCTGCCCGCGCCGTCCAACAACTCCGGTTACACCTTCAAAGGTTGGCAGAATGCTGGCACGACGTACGCGACGAATCATGAATATACGCTCCAAGGCGATGTGACTTTCACCGCGACCTGGGAAAAGATCGAAGCAAAAGATAACAATGAATACTACCTTGTCGGTCAAGGCAAAGGTGCCCTTTGGGGTAGCCACTGGAATATCGCAGATTCGTCTCGTAGGTTCCCGAGAGTTTCGTTGGGGAACGATGTCGATCGTTTTGAATTGACCGAAGTCGTCCTTTATAAAGACGATGAGTTCAAGATCGGTTTCCTTACAGAACAATGGAAAGATTGTGTGCGTGTCGGCGGTGGCGAATACGGTAGCAATTATGTCGAGATTTCGAATGGAAATTATAAGGTTCTCCAAGACGGTGAATACACCCTCACGCTGTATACAGTAAACGATCCCCATATCGACATTCAACGGACGGGTGATGCTCCCGCCGCACCGAAGGCGGGCATGTACCTCATCGGCTCCATCGGCCCAGATAAGGAAATTTGGTGCGGGACCGCGCAACCGCAGTATGAGATGAAGAAATCGGGCACGACATGGTCCATCACCGTCGAACTCACCGAAGCGAATGTTCCTACAACATGGGAAGACGCACAACCGGGCATGGTTGCCATCAAGATTGTCGAAAACACCTATGGTCAGGACTACGGCGTCGGCGACGGCGGCAATGGCACTGCGGGCGGCAAGAATCTTTGGTTAAAACCCGGCAAGTGGGAGATCAAGTTCCAGGAAGGAGATAATATCATCACCGCAACGGAAGTTCACGACGATTACATCATTTCCTTTGATAGCGGACTTCCCACGGTTACTGCGCCCAATCAGATCAATGCGAAATATAGCGACGGCTATAGAGTCACCCTTCCCGATATGAAGGAAAGCATCCCTGCGGGTTACACCTTCAAAGGTTGGAAGCTTTCTACCGACGAGGCAGAGCAGCCCAAGATCTATACCGGAACATATACCGCAACGGGCAACGTGAAATTTGTTGGTGTTTGGGAGAAGATCCCTTACACAGTCGAATATGTTGGCGGCGGCTCAGAGGGTGAAGATATCCAAGGGCTTCCCGTCGACAGCGGCACCTACTATCTTGACGGAACGATTAACGTCTCTTCGCAAAAACCTACCCGCAAGGGGCATGAATTCAAGGAATGGCAGGTAAACGGAACAGCAGTCGGAAAGAGCATCCTTCTGAACGCAGAGTTCATCAAGAAGCTGGACAGCCAAAAGATCACGATTCAGGCAGTTTGGACGCCGAATAATTATTACGCCAAGTATGAAGACGGTGTCGACGAGAATATCCCGGTTCCCGAGGATACAACGCCTCATCACATCGGCGAAAAGATCACACTTGAAGCGATGACCGGCACACGCGTTGGCTACAAGTTCGCGGGCTGGGTCGTTCAAGGCACAGAAAGTACGATTACCGAATACACCTTCGAAGATAAGGACGTCACCTTCACGGCAACATGGACGGCGATTGACTACACCGTGACCTACGATGTAAACGGCGGCAAAGGGACCATAAGCGACGGCACGAAGTACCACATCGGCGGCACGATCACCGTTTCTGAGACCGAGCCTACCCGCAAGGGCTACACCTTCGCCGGTTGGACGCTGAACGGTGAGACCTACCCGGCAAGTGGTAGCATTACCCTTGACGCTTCGTTTATCGTTACACTTCAGGGCAGCGAGGTTATCAAACTCACAGCAACGTGGGATTTGATAAATTACACCGTTAAGTTTGAACATGATCCTAAAGTGGAAGAGGGCGCGAGCCAGCCCGAGGGCATGCCTAATAGTACAACGCTTTCCGTTGAAGCAGGTACGCTCACACTCATTACGCCGTCCCGTAAAGGTTATGAGTTCAAAGAATGGCAATACAACGGGCAGAAAGTTGCGGGCGAGTTCTCTCTCACGCAACAGAATGTTCCCGAAGTGGATGTCGTTGTCCTCACGGCAAAGTGGGAAAAGAAAACCTACAATGTAACGTTTATCGACGAAAAGCAAGGTGCGAGCATTCCTGCTGCAACGACCGTTCAGCTTGGCGGCACCGTTAATTTGGGCGAAGCGAGCCTGAAAGGTTACACCTTCTCGAAGTGGACATATAAGGGTCAAGAATACGATAAGAACGCAACCTTCACCCTCACCGAAGATACGCTTCCTACAGGGGACGAGATCACCTTCACGGCAACGTGGAATGCGATCACCTACACGATCGAATTCGATAAGAACGCACCTGCCGCAAACCTTGCCGGCAGCATCGAAGGCGAAGCGAACAGCGTAGAAGTCACGCTCGATTCCCCTACGATCGCTCTTCCCGAACTCAAACTCCAGAACTACACCTTCAACGGTTGGGCTACGACGCAAAGGGGCAACGCGACGAATGGCACCATGCAGTTTGTCAGCGCCATGATCCCTGAAGAAGGTACTACCATCACCCTCTACGCAAGATGGACCGAAGTCGGCAAAGTCACCGCTTCCTTCCAGACGAGAGTAGACGGATTGGTGGTCGATGCGCAAACCGTTCACATCGGTGACGACATTACCTTCCCCGAACTCACCCGTATAGGCTACAAGCTCACAGGTTGGAAGGGCGAAAAAGACCAAACCACGCACGAGCCTAATGAAAAGATGGCTCTCCAAGAATCCGAGACCTACATCGCGCAGTGGGAGATCATCAACTACACCATCAAACTTGAAGACGGTACTTCCACGACGACCGTCTCGAATGTCACGCTCGAGAACGCCCAAGCCTTCTCCGCTCCTGAGGCGAAGGCAGGCTACAAGTTCGATGGATGGAAGCTCGATGGCAAAGATGGCCTTTACGAAAAGCTCACACCCGAGCTCATCACCGCGGCGGCCCTCGTCGACGACAACACCACCATCACCCTCGAGGCGGCTTGGACGGCGATCGACTACACCATCAAGTTGCAAGTCACCCAGCCCAAGGAAGGCGTCGAGGTCGATAATTCCGTCGAAAGCACCGTGTTGACGGGCGCGCTCGCGGGCGACCATACGAAATTCACCCTTCCCACGCCCAAGGCTCCCACGGGCTACAAGTTTGATGGTTGGAAGCTTGCCGATGGCAAGATCTATCAGGCGAGCGAAGATATCACCTTCGTCGAAGGCATGATCCCCGAAGAGGGCGAGACCATTACCCTCACGACGACTTGGTCGCCCATCGAATACAAGATCGTTTTCGAGGGCGCAACTGCAGAGCAGGCTCCCGCGATCGAGGGTGTCACCCTCGAGAATGCGGACAGCAAGACCTTCCCGACGAAGGACACGATCACCAAGGCCGGTTACACCTTCAAGGGTTGGGTGCTCGAAGACAAAGATAGCGAGACCTACGATAGGCTTTCTGCTGAGCTCATCAAGAATGCAAATCCTCAGGGCGATGCTCCCACCATCACTCTCATCGCAAAATGGGAGGCGATCAAGTACACCGTGAAATATGACGACGGTGTATCCGGAGAGATGATTAACGTTCCCATCGATGATACGCAGTACGCTCTCGACGCCGAAACGACAATCACCCTTAAACCGATCGAAGCTACCCGCGAGGGCTATGATTTCGACAAGTGGGTTGTCGCGGAAGGTAAGGAATATACCGGAACAGGTTCAGTCTCTCTCAGCGAAGTGCTTCAATATGCCAAGCAGGAAGGCGATACATACGTCATCACATTCACGGCCAAGTGGACGATCAAGACCTTCACCGTCACGTTCGACAACAACGGCTATGGCGGAGAAGCTCCCGTAGCAAGGACAGAAGTAGCATGGGGCACAACTCTTGAAATCACCGAGACGATGAAAGACGACGAAGGAGCGCACAAGCACTTCCTTGGTTGGAAGCTTCAAGAGGCGGAAGGCAACGAACCCATTAAATCCGTCGAGGTCAAGTCCGACATCACCCTCGTCGCCGTCTGGGACGACATGATCAAGGTTACCTTCGAGTACAACGATAAGTCGGAAACGAAGTACTTCGTCAAGAATTACACGCTCACCAAAGGCGATTATCCTACCGATACGGAAAAGAGCGGCTTCCGCTTCGACGGTTGGCTCACCGAGGCCAGCGAGCCCTACGTGGAAGAAGCTCTCACCGCGGATATCACCCTCAAGGCGAAGTATGTGAAGCAGATCCATATCACCTACTTCGATGAATACAACGAGGCTCTTACGGCGAAGAACGAGACGATCGATGAGAACACCCCCGCCACCAAGACGACAGTCGAAAAGAAGGGCTACAAGATCACCAAGAGCGGTGCTAACGATTACGACATTTGGCAGTCCGAGTGGTATCTCGACGAGGCACGCACGCAGAAGTATAACAATGATGCTCTTGAGGCCGATACCAAGCTCTACCGTAAGTGGGTCGAGATCGATAACGGGAAGTCATTTACGCCCGCGAATATCCAATACATTGCAATCGGGAAATCGCACGGTGGTTCGCCAATCGACTGGAATCCGACCAAGTACAATGAATCCATGATGTTCAAGTTGGATTCCTCGTTGACGCATCATGAGGTCTACACCTTGACGCTTGCTCTTTTCCAGGATAGCGGTGATGAAGGGGTTTTCCGCTTCAAGATACCGACGGCAAGCACAACAGATTGGAGTGGAAACACCAAAACAGATTTGCTGTTTACGAGCACATATCTGCACAGCAGTTTGTTGAACGCGGGCGACTTTACTCCAAAACAAGATGATAGTGAGAAGACGGTTTACAGCTTCAAAGTAGTTAAGAGCGGTATCTACAAGTTCGTTATTATCCGCGACGGTGGCAAGAACTATCTGAGCTACGAGAAGATCTGTTCCCTTACGTCGTCTACGCAGTTGAAAGAAGGCTACTACCTCGTCGGCAGTATGACGAATTGGGCAGACCAATACGCGAACCCGATCTACCTCGGTGCGAAGACGGCCTCGGGCTCATTCACAAAAGATATCGAGATCACCGAGAACGACTACGGTTGGAAAGAGGGCGGCAAGGAACGCTACACCCATGCGACGGCGAAAGTCGTTCTTGCGACCGCTTACTCGAACAAGTATATCTACGTTTCCGATTGGGATAACGTTACGACCAATCTCGATACGACGGTAAACAAGGACAAAAATTATCACTTCCCTGAAGGCACGGGCAATTTCCGTGTGACCTTCACAGTCTCGAATAGCACTTCACACACGGGTACGCTTGCGGTGCAGAAAGAGGAGGTCTTTGACTACAAGTGGAGTCTCGGCGATGCCGAAGGCCAAACCGAGTATCAACTTCCCGATAACGGTAGTGTGAATTCGCTTGACGGCGCTGAGGTCACGATGCCCGCAACCGATCCCACTTGGGAAGGGCACCGCTTCACGGGTTGGCTCGTCGATGGCAAGAGCTATGACGCAGGGACGGAAGTCACCCTCACAAAGAGCGTCACCATCACCGCACAGTGGATCGAACAGTTCAATGTTAGCTTCTCCGCAAATGGCGGCGAAGACGGTGACATGCCTAAGGGCGGACTTGCCGATAAGGGCAACTACACCATTCCCGAAGGCGAACCTACCCGCACGGGCTACACCTTCGCAGGTTGGCAGGCCGGTGGCGAAGGGCCGCTCTATAAGCGCGGCGGTCAGTACTCCACCTACAATTTGCAGGGCGCAGTCACCTTCAAAGCCGCATGGACGCCCATCACCTACACGGTCAAGTTCGAGACCGAGCACGGCTCTGTCGCAGAAGAGACCGTCACGCTCGACGATCCCGAAATCGACCTCACTCAAGACCCCTACAAGCTTGAACAAAAGGGCTATATCTTCAACGGTTGGACGGGCAAGGGCCTCGAAGGGCAGACCTTCACCCTCACGCCTACCCTCATCAAAGAGCTTGAAGGCGGCAAAACCGAGTTTACCCTCACCGCTCAGTGGGAAGCGATCAGCTACACGGTCGTGTTTGATAAGGAACACGATAAGCTCGCAGAAATGGGGACTATCACCATTCCTGATGATGCGCCGACTTCTGTCTCGCTCGATGCGCCCGAAATAACCCTTCCCGTGCTTTCAATGGAAGGTTACATCTTCAACGGTTGGCGGTATGAGAAGAAGGGCGAGACCAATCTCAACGGCACCTTCACATTGACGGAAGAGCTCATTCCTGAAAATGGCACCATTACCTTCGCCATGTCGTGGGAGAAGGAACCCGAAGAGGAGATCCTCTATTCCTACACCTATAAACTTGGTGAATATGAGGGTACGGAATACGGCGGTGAGACGTCCGTGCCTGCGGGCGGCCAGGCTTCCTCGAAGAATGGCTATCGGATTACGATTACGAACGTGGAGCCTGTATGGAAAGGCTACACCTTCAAAGGTTGGAAGGTTGGTGATAACAACTATGCCTCCAACACAGCCAATATCACTATTCCGAGCGATAACTATGAGATCGTTGCACAGTGGGAGATCATCACCTACACGGCGACCTTCAACCTCGGCGACCATGCGGAAACGAGCGAAGCGACACCCGATCAGCAGAGTGTGACGATCAAGGACGAGTATAAGATCACCCTTCCCAAAGCTCCTGCGGCTGTGCGCGGCTATAAGTTCGTGCATTGGGCATGGACTGAGGGCGTCGAGTCCAAGACGGGCAACGCTAACGAGAAAGTGGCTATCTCGCAAAGCGTTGAGATCACGGCAGAATACGAACAACTGGACGAGATTACTGTCACATGGTATGTCGATGGTCAGGCTCATGGAAATGCTGAGACCTACTATGTGGGCGAAACGCTCAAAGTTCCCGAAATCACGGCAAAGTATGGGTTCACCTTTGCAAGTTGGTATGAAACCACGGCATGCACAGGGAACACTTTTGCAGTCACTTCTCCGCTTAGCAGTGATACCTCGAAGACGCTGAACCTCTATGGGAAATACAACCTGATAAGCGATTCGAGAACGTACTACATTACCGGTTTCGGCGGCGGCACTGTAAATGCATCCAACGATAAGACGTTCACAGCGGGTAAACTTACGAAAGGTAGCAGTACGACCGCCAACACATTCACGCTTTCCGAAGTTCTGTTGATCTACGGCGACACGATCGATATCCGCTACGGCACCGCGATCAATCAGACGGGTACGCTTGCGGTGGCAGCAAAGGACATCTATAATGGGAATACGACCGTGTTCAATGTTAGTTCGAGCACAACGGCAAGGGCGACCGTCAAGGCGAGCGGATACTACAATATCACGTTGACAACGCTCTGCAAAGACAGCACGACGACCTCTGAACGGCATTACACGATCAAGTTCGAAAAGACGAGTGACGCATCTGTTTCGGGATATTGGATCGTCGGATCGATGACAAGCAATGGAACGTGGGGTAGTACAAAAACTCCCATCTTTGTAGCAACAAGCGTTTCTTCGACGGGGAAGAGCGTAATTGTGAAGGTTGCAGATAGTAGTGCTTATGGCGACAGCGGATGGGGTTGTGCAGAATGTAAGGCTATTTACGCTACCTATGCCTTTTCAAGCAATTCGCTCACCGATCTCGATTGGGATGTCCACCATTGCAATGATGGTAATACCGGTAACTGGGGTATCAACGTTAATGGTGCGACAGGGACATTCAAGTTGACCGTCATGAGTTATGACGGTACGAAAACCAATGGAAGCCATTATACTTGTAAAATTTCTGCACAGGCAAGGGCGTAAAGTTACCATTTGATTCGAAAGCATGATAGCGTAAGAAAATGTTCTACCACAAGAGCCCGAGGAATTTCCCTCGGGCTCTTCCATGCGCCAAGGGGTAGGCCCTACCCCTCGTTGAGGGGGAGGGTGTCACGGCTCCGCCGTGACGGATGGGGGAGTGCTCCTCCTTGGGGAGGAGCTGTCTGCAACGCAGACTGAGGTGGGGAATTCCAAATTTGTCATACTGAGCCTGTCGAAGTATCACCGCATTATAAGAATAAGGTGATGTTTCGACTTCGCTACTTCGCCTACGGCTCGTGCCGCCCTTTGATGGCGATTAGAACGTGCGGGCGGGGCAACATGACGTGATTAGTACTCCCCACCCCCTTTTATTCCCCCTCCCGAGGAGGGGGTCTACTTGGTCGCAAAAAAAGCTCCTCCTTGGGGAGGAGCTGTCTGCAACGCAGACTGAGGTGGGGAATTCTAAATTTGTCATACTGAGCCTGTCGAAGTATCACCGCATTATAAGAATAAGGTGATGTTTCGACTTCGCTACTTCGCC
>CANQCA010000006.1 GCA_947589585.1 uncultured Clostridia bacterium | reverse complement strand
GCCTCGACGATGTGAAAGACGCACATCTCGCCGTGGCGCAGGGCAAAGAGAATTTTTAAGCGCGAGGGTTCGGAGATCGCCTTGAAGGCCGCGGCGACCCGCTCCACCTCCTCTCCGCTTGGCATGTTCTCGAGCGCACGGCGCGCCGCGAGTTCGTGTTCATCCTTATGTGTACATTCCATTGTTTTCCCTCTATATCAATATATGAATAACTATTCATATATTACTACAACAAAAAACGCTTTGTCAAGCGTTTTCGGAAAATTTCTTATAAAATTTTTGGGGAGATGAACGTCTTCCCGTCCAAATAGGCAAGAGTAGCGCCCCCTTGCAGGGTGAGCTCCTTTGCGATGAGCCGCTGCCGGGCGGCGTGGAGCGCCTTGTTTTTCGCGTGATCGCCGTACTTTTCGTCGCCGACGACGGGATGTCCGAGGAAGGCGAGGTGGGCGCGGATCTGATGGGTCCTGCCCGTATGGAGGGTGACGATGAGAAGCGTCGTCTCGCCCCGCTCCTCCAAAACCTCATACTCCGTGACGATCTTCTCCCCCCTGCCCGCCGTGTTGATGCGAACAAAGGCCGACTTTTCGTCCTTTTCGAGGAAGGCCTCTAAGACCGCGTGCCGCTTTTGCATCTTCCCGAAGACGAGGGCGAGATAGCGCTTTGTAACCCGCCGTTCGCGGAAAGCAGACAGAAGTTCCTCCGCCGCCTTTGCATTTTTCGCAAAGATCATGAGCCCCTCGGTGTTGCGGTCGAGGCGGTGGATAAAGTAGCACTCCCCCTCTTCTTCGAGGGCGCGGAAGACTGCCTCGGAGGAGACGCCGCTCTCCTTATCGAGGACGAGCACATTTTCATCCTCATATAGAATGGTATACGCGCGCACGCGCTCCTCGGCAGGGGTCATGTAGAAGGCGACTTCATCGCCCGAGGACAGCATGACGTTTTCGCCCACCTTTTTCCCGTTGACGCGCACGTCCCTTCTTCTGAGAAGGGCAGAAAGGTGCATCGACGCCTGTGCGCAGGTCGCGTCGGTGAAGGCTTTGAGCGAAGTATTTTCTTGTACGAGAAATTTTTTCACGGTTCTTTCCGATAAGCATAATCCCGATGAGCGGGCACAATAGGATGGCAACATAAATTGCCCCGCCGATCATGCAGAAGTAGACGGCATAGGATAGGAGAAGGGCGGAGAGCGTCTGAAGCGCGGCATACAATACGGCGCGGCCCTTTCCCACTTCCCGCGCCGTCGCCGCGATCGCGGAGACGCAGGGCGAGCAAGTGAGAATGAACACGGCAAACGCGAACGCACTCGCGCCCGAATAGGGAAACGTGCCGAAGAGCATGGCGATCGCGCCCGCGACGTTCTCCTTTGCGATGAGCCCCGAAAGGGCGGCATAGGCGATGCGCCAATCCCCCATTCCCACGGGGGCGAACAGCCATTTCAGCCACCCGCACACCGAGGCGAGCATGCTCTCTTCCACAGGGCAAAGTTCCAATGAAAAGGAAAAGGAAGAGAGAAGCCACGAGAGAAGGAAGAAGACGAGGATGACCGTCGCCACCTTCATTATAAACTGTTTTATCTGAAAGAGCAAGGATTTGAGCACGAAAAGCGGGCGCGGAAGCTGGAGCGGGGCAAGCTCGGCGACAAAGGGCGGCGACTTCTTCTTGAGAAAGAGCGCGACGAGAATGGAAATGGAGACGCCGAGAAGGTAGAGAAGAAGGACGGCGAAAAAGGGATTTTCGAAGAAGGACGCGGCAAGCGCCAAAAAGACGGGCAACTTCGCACTGCACGAGATGTAGGGAAGGCACAGGATCACCCGCTTTTGCATCTCCTTATCGTCGAGGCCGCGCGTCGTCGTCACAGCCGCTGCGGTGCAGCCGAAGCCCATGAGAAGGGAAAAGACCGCCCGCCCCGAGAGCCCAATCCCGGAAAAGAAGCCGTCGGTGAGGATGGCGAGGCGGCTAAGAAGCCCGCTCTCTTCCAAAAGGATCAAAAAAAGGTGCAGAAGGGCGATCTGCGGCAGGAAGCAAAGGACGCTCCCAAGGCTTCTAAGCAGCCCATCCTTTACAAGGCTCCGCACGATTTCCGAAGGGATGACCTCGGACATGCCCCCCAGAAAATCCGTGAAGAGCCATTCGATGCCCTCCTTCATCCTATCGCCCAAGAGCCCCTTCGCAAAGGTGAGAAGGAAGGCGAGAAGCAGCAAAAAAACAAAGAGCGGGATCCCGAAAAAGCCGTTCAAAAGCAGCCTGTCGGCGCGGCTGAGCCCCTCGCGGACGGGACGGACGAAGGCGGAAAGGTCTTCATTTTTGACTTCGATGGGCGGCGAAGAGATAAGCGCGGCGAGCTTATTTTTCAGGTCCTTCTCCTCGGCAAAATACACGGGGATGCGAAGCGCCAAAGAGAGCGCGGCGGCGTCGACCTTGCCCCCTTCGCGCTCAAACCGTTTTTTCTTCGTGAGGACGAGGGCACACCGCCTTCCCCCCTTCGAAAGCTCCGCCATAAGGGGCGCAAACCGCTCGATGCGGCCGCATTCCGAGACGAAGACGATCGAAGCCGCGGGACGATCTTTGATGTATTGCAGGGCGTACTTTTCTTCGAGGCTCTTGCCCGCCGCCGTGTAGACGCCGGGAAGATCGACGAGCGTGACGGCCCTTCCGCCGAGAGAAATTTGCTTTTCCAAGGCGTCCACCGTGACGCCGTGCCAGTTGCCCACATGCGCATGTGCGCGCGCAAGGCGGTTGAAAAGCGTGCTCTTCCCCGCGTTGGGATTGCCGACGAGGAGCATCATATCCGCCATACGCGCACCCCCGAGGCGATCTCTTTTTGGACCGCAAAGCGACTGCTCCCAGCCTGTACGAGGTACCCATGTCCGAAGAGGGACCTTCTGAGAAGGCAGATCCTCGCCCCGCTATATACGCCGAGCGCCATGAGACGGTCGCGGGTTTCCTCCCCTGTTTCCACCTTCAGGACGACGGCGTGCTCGCCCTTTTTGAGGTCGGTGATATTCATACCATAAAAAATGCGGACCCGACGCAATTTATGCGCGGATCCGCTTTGGATATGCCGCCTTTTACTTTGTTTCGCGGACGGTGCGGTTGCCGCGGAGCTTCAACGCCCCATTCGTGATGATGGGCGAGATGATGAGCCAGATGGCGGCGAGCGCGATGAGCGAATAGATGATGATCGAACCGACCGCGCGCGGGCCCATGAAGATCGCCGAGACGAGGTTGAAGTTGAAGATGCCGAACATGCCCCAGTTGAGCGCTCCGAGGAGCACGAGGATGTAGGCGATAAGGTTTGCAATGACCATGGTTGTTCCTCCTGCCTTCATCTTGTGCAGACGCGAAAATGTTATGCGGCATGCACGTAAAAAGGTCCGCACGGACTTGTCGCACGGACCTTTCATTCATGCTTTCTCAGTCGCCATAGGGCGTATCTTCGGAGGGAAGAACGGTGAAGGTGCTGCCCTCGCCCGTCGGATCCCAGTGAAGTTCAATTTTCTGATAGACGCTGTAATCTTCGTAGGATTGAATGATATAGCTCATCGAGCCTTCCCAGCTTTGATAGGAGACGTTGATATAGTAGGCCCCATTCTTGCTCTCGTCTTCAAAGGTGAGTAGGGCTTCATAGAACATGCTCCCCTCGATCGGTGCAGGGGTGAAAGTTATCGTTTTGCCCTCATATTCTCCCGTTCCCTTGAAGGTAAGTGCTTCGCCGTTCCACTTGTAGTAGGTGACGCCTTGGAAGATAAAGCTCTCTCCCGTGGGGATGGGCATCGATATGGTCTCTTCCGCAAAGATGACGAGATTCGTGCCCTCGACGGTGTAGATATATTCCTGCCCGTTGATGCTGACGGTATTTTCTCCGAGGGTGAACCAACCGAGGTCGGCCGAGAGGAAGGTGCCGCACTGCCCGGCTTCCACGCCGACGGGGAGGGTATACGTCTTGTTTTCGGGATCGAGAAGGAACACGATCTCCCCCTCCGTATCGTACGCATCGACGGCAGTGAGCGAAACGATGTTCTCGGAAAGGAAGGTGTAGTACAGAACGTAGTAGGAATATCCGTCCCATTCCGTGTAATAGGCGAGCTTGTTGCCGAGAATATTCAAGACGCCCCCGTCCGCGCCCGTGTAGACGCACGCGTTTTCATCGCTTTGGAGACAGCAGCAGGGCAAATAGTCTTCTTCATAGAGATACGCTTCGAAGGGATCGTGCCCCTCGAGGGTGACGAGGATGGAATCCGTAAGAAGCTCATAGGTGCCTTGGGCGACAGTCACATTCTCATATGTCTCATAGTCGAACTGCGTGACGGTGACGTTCCCGTGACCGTCGAGGCTGAGTTGGGCATCAAGGCTCTCGCCCGAATCGTAGACGATCTCATATTGGCCTTCCAGACCGTCGCGGATGGCGAAGGTGCCGTCTTCGTAGACGTCGAAGGTGAGGCTGAGCACCGCAAACCCGGCAACGGATGCGCCGATGTTGAAGTCGAAGGTCGTATCGAGGTAGTCCCCTGACATTTCGTCGTATTTGCGGCTATAGTAACCCATCGCATCGTTGCCCTCGCCGTCCGAATAGCATGCACGGAAGGCAAAGCCATCCAGCGTCATGGTGTTCCCGTCTTCGTCGAGCAGGACCGCCATGTCGCTCAGCTTGGGGCAGAATCTCGAGGAATCGACATATCCGCCCCACGATTCATCGTATATGATTTCGAGATCGAGCGCGAACTCCAACGTCCTGAATTCAATGTCCCCCTCCCCGGTCACAGTCTTTTCGAGGGTGAGGGTGTAGATGGGATCGCCGAACACGGTCTCGTCCGTCAAAACGTAAGTCCCTTTGACGGCTTCCGTCACAATTAAACCGAATGTTTCTTCATCGAATTCGGTCACAAGGAAGGTCACGCCGCCCTCGCCGTCGAGCAGCATCGTCTCATAGGCAACATAATCGAAGGCGTAGGGTTCGAAGTCGAGCAAGTGGAACTCTCCCGAATGCGTCGCTTCGTCGTAGGTGTACCCGAAATAGTAGGTGATCGGAAGCCCGTTTTCGTCGTATTCACCCGTCTCGAAGGTGAAATAGGTCCGCGTCTCATGTTCGGCGATATAGCCGTAATCGTCGCTCGAGTGGGTGAAATAGGTATTCGTGTAGAAGGTGCCCGTGATCATCTCGCCGTTCTCGTTTTCCCAATAGCCCCTGACCGTTGTGGGATCGGACCCGTCGGGAGTATAGAAGCTCTCATCCTCGGCAAGGATGGCGAGCGTGCCGTCTTCATCGCTCGTGAAGGTATCGTAGAGCGCCTTCCCATCCTCGGTGTAGGAGGTATAGATGGCATGGGCATAGACAGAGATGATATAGTTGCGGGTGAAGGTGATGGTCGCACAGATGTCTTCGGCCGTGAAGTCCCCTTTGAGCGCGGTGCGGGTGAAGGTATAGACGGTCTCTTCGCCCTGCGTTTCCTCGGTGACATATCCCTCCGCGGCACATACGAGGGGACCTTCTTCGGTCCCATAAACCCAGATCTCGGCATACTTGCTGCCTGCGTGGCCCGCTGCAGCCTTCTCATAGATGACGACGACGGGGGTGAAGATGTCGTACGTCCCTTCTTCGTCCAGATCGTAGATATACATTTCGGTATATCTCGTATCGAGGGTGGAAAAACTCGTATCCTCTTCATCTGCGCCGACGAAGAAACAGATCTCGCCGTGCTCTTCGAATTCGACGACGATCTGGAACCCTTCCTTCGTGAAGGATTCATCCACATAATAGCTGCCCTCATCGTAGAGCTCCCCGCCGATATAGAGGGACGCGCTGTCTATAAATACGCCATAGCCGTCGAGCTCGAGCGTGGCTTGCTGCTCGCCCTTCTCCGTCTTGAATGTGCCGTTGTATGTCCCGACGACGTTCACGTCGCGCAGAACGTAGTAGCCGCCGGTGAGATCGACGAAAGCCTCCCCCGCATAGCCGTTTTCGAAATTCATGGCGATGGTGAAGAAGCCGTATTCATATCCGTCGCCCGTAATGGTATAGACGCCCTCGTACACTTCGTCTTCATAGACGAGCGTCGCCGTCATGATGCCGTCGAGCTGCAGCGTATTGGCCGTCGTGAAGCCGTATCCGTTCCCGCCGTAGATGAGAAGCTCGCTGTAAATGCCGACTTCGCCGCTATCGATGAAGAACCACGACTGTTCGTCTTCGGACGCTTCATCCGAGACGATGACAAAGTACAGAAAATATTCCTCGTCGTCCGATAAGAAGCAGTAGCAATCTTCGTAGAAATCGAAGTAGTATTCACCCGCGATCTCTTCGGGCTGCGTCCCACCGTCCTCGGCGGGAAGCGTGAGCGTCGCCCCGAAATAGCCGTCGAATTCGAGCGTGAAGGTATCGTCGACGTCGCTCCCGATGGCCTGCGTTTCGCTGTCGTAATAGGTGTAGAAGTTGGAGAGCTTGAGGCCGTCCATCTCTTCGTTGTAGATGGCGAAGTAGCCGTCGTCGGTGAGCTTGCCCTTGAGCGTAAAGGTGCCTACCATGACCGAGAAGATATCCCCCGAAACAGTCCCTTCGAAGGTCACGCCCGCCCTGATGAACACGGCCTTGCCGGGCTCTTCATGCGGAAGGTAGAGGATATCGTCGCCGCCAAAGAGATCGGTGTAGGGCGCATCCCAGATCGCATGGAGGGTGAGGTCGCCTTCTATCGTAATAACGTCCCCCGCATGATAGCGGACGGAGCCGCCCTCCGTCTCCGACCACCCGACGAACTCCACACCCTCGGGCGCACCGAAGGCGTCCCCGTCGGGCGCTGTGACCGTCATTTGGAAGCGTGCGGTTTGCGTGATTCGGTCTTGCTCTCCCTGCATCTCCTCGGAAAGATCGGCGAGGAAGCGGACGGTATAGTCCGCACGGGCAAGATAGACGTCGAAGTTCTCATTCTTGCCGAGGGCGTCGGTGAGATCTGCCTTCGTGCGCGCCGCATCCACTGCATAGCCCGCGGGGGCGGAATATACGTCCGCGAGCGTCAATTTCTCCCCGTAGATGCCCTGCTTTTTGATGCTTTCGGCCGCGGCGGAATAGTCGTTTTCCTGCTTCCCCTTCCTTGTAGACGGAGAGGGTGTAGTCCGCATAATATTTCGCCGTCAGCGTGAGGTCGGTCGCGGGCATGGTATCGCCGTTTTCGACGAGATCGCCGTTTGAATACCACCCTGCGAAGGTGAGGCCCGATTCGGGTTGAGGCCTCTTATCGGCGAGGAATTTGTAGAGATCCTCCCCCTCTGCCACGGCGTACTCTGCCACGGGAAGCGTGCCGCCGCTTTGCGCATCGAGCGTAAGCGTGGGGGCCCTGTTGATCCCGCAGGCGGAGAGCAGGCCGAATGCCGCGAAAACGCATACGAGCCCCAAAAGAAGGCCGAAGCGTGCTTTTTTGGTGTGTTTCATAGCTGTCTCCTTTTATATTTTTCTGATTATCCGCATAAATTAGGTGATAGCAGTAATTTATACGATAAAATCAATAAAAATTTAAGTTATCATAGCACCCACTTCCCTTCTTTGTCAACTGATTTGAGAGGGTATGATAAAATTTTTTCACAAAGGGAAACAGCACCGCAAATGCGGTGCTGTCGTGCGTAAAATGATGGCTGTGCGGTTCGCGCTTACTTCTTTTCTTCGTCCTTTTGGGGAGCCTTATCCGTCTTTTTCTTGGCGCCCTTGAGTGCGGAGAGATCGACTTCCTCGAGGTTCTTCTCGTTGGGTTTGATGACGAGGAGCAGGATGATCGCGATGAGCAGCGCAGCGGAGATGGCAAAGAGAATGATCGCCGTCGTGTTGTTCTCGATCCAGTTGCTCGAGCCGTAGAGGACATCCGATTCGTTGGTGATCTCGATGACCTTGTAGGCATACGAGGTGAGCCCGGGATAGGTGCCGTCCGTCACTTTGATGCCGACGACGTAGAGGCCGATCTCCTGCGGGGTGAAGCTCAAAGAGGATTCGGGATCCCACTCATAGGCGTTATCCGTTTCGTCCCACTTGGCGTCGTCTTCGGAGACGGCGGGATCGTACTTTTGGATCTCCTTCTCGAGGCGGCCTGCAAGTTCGCTGAATTTCACGCCGCCCGCGACCTTATCCTTATTATCTTCGTTGAAGAGGTCGTTGCCCTTCTTGAGATCGGTGATCTCATCGAAGATCTCGATGAGCTCGTCGGCGGAGTAGCTCTTCTGCCCCTCTTCTGCTGCTTGGAAGGAGTAGAGAGTGTACTCGGTGTTGTAGCCCTCGAGCGCGACGATATCGAAGCTCGAGATGGTGTAGTTTTGCTTGTTGTAGCCCTTGGTCTGCGAACCCGGTTTCTCGATGGAAGGTCCCTCATAGCCGATCTCGAAGGTGAATTCGGGGATGCCGTCGATGTCGAACACGTTGGAAGCTGTCACCGTGACGAGATCCCGATCCTTATCGAAGTACTTCATCGTGTTGCCCGCAGCGTCCTGTGCGATGATGCGGAAGGTGTAGAGCCCCACCTGGTCCACTTCGAAGCGGAGATTGTTGTAGCGCAGCGAGGTCGCGGAGGAGGCGGTGGAGCCGTCCGTCGCATTGGGCTTGAAGTAGTAGATGCTGAAGCGAAGGTTGCGATAGTCGGCGTAGTTGCTCCCGATGAGCGTCTCGAGGGAGGGAAGATAGAAGTAAGCTCCGTCGCCCGCGCTCAGCTTTTCGGCCGCTTCGTCGACCTGCTCCTGATAGCGCCCGAGCGCATCCTTGCCCGTCTCGGGGTCGACCGTTTGCGTCCAGTCGGCATCGTTCGTCTTGGTATCTTTGTTGGCCGTGAGCCCCGTGAAGAACGGCCCTTCGACCTTGCGGTCTACGACGATATAATCGAAGTAGTTGGTCACGGCCTGCCTTTCGTATTCCAAGATCTTAGCGGTGCAGGGGAGCGTCTTCTCGGCGGCGTCGCCTTCGGTCGCGGTTTCATCATAGTCGGGGTTGGTTTTTTCGCCCGTGCAGGTCGCTTCCGCTTCGGCATTGTTGAATTCCTCTTCGGAGATGACCTTGCCGCAGACGGGGCACTTGTATTCCACGACGGCCTCGACGCCTTCGTTGCCCTTCGTATCCACCGCATCGGCCTCGGGATCGGCATACCATGTGAGATAGACATAGGTATCGTTTTCATCTGTGCCGTCGTCGAGCAGGAAGCGGATGGAGACATAGGCGCGGTCGAACGTTTCGCCGTCGATCTCCACTTCTTCGAGGACTTCTTCCTCGGTGGGCATGAAGAAGGTCTTGTTCAGATACAGCGTGCTGTAATCGTCCTTGGAAGGCTTGAGGTAGTTCTGCGTCTCTTCGGCGGCCTCCGCCTCTTCCTCTTCGGCCGTAGCGTACTTCAACATGTAGTACTGGCGGGTGACGGAGACGTATTGGTCGCAGACGTCGATGAGCTCATAGCTGAGATCGAAACGCTGGCCGAGCCGGAAGGAATAGATCTTCTCGTTGATGACGAGGACTGCGGGCGCGTTGTCTACGACGGAACCGCTGTCGTTGAGGACGAAGGACTGCCCGTTGAGCTCTTTGAAAAGAAGCGTCTGCTCGGTGCCCTCTGCGATGTTTTCGGGCATCGTTGCCTCAAACAGCATGGGGAGCTGGGGCGACGTCGCCGACGTAGAGCGGTATTCCATGAAGTAGCCGCCGATATTGGTGAAGGTGCCGATGCTTGCCGCATCGCCGTCGCCCTCGGTGAGGAGTACATCGAACTCGCCGGGAACGTCCTCGTTTTCGATGAGCTCGAATTTGAGGTCGGCGGTCGCATTTGCGATCGTGTGGATGTTCGCGGAGGCATCCGTATCGCCCTCTTTGAACTGCGCATCGCGCACGGCGACGGTGAGCACACTGTCGGCGTAGGCGAAATGAAGGGCGTTTTTCGTCTGCCCGTCCTTGGTGACGTTCTCTTCGGCGCTCTGGAAGGTGATATCGAAGCTCTGGAACTTGATCTCGCCGAATGCAAACGTCATCGAGAAATGGGCCGCCTTACCGGGATTGACGAGCTGCCCTTCGGCGGGCGCTTCGTACTTTTGTGCATTCTCCTCATCGGCGACGAACCATTTGAGCGCGAGATCGCGGCGGTACTCGACGCGGTCGCCCTCGTTCGCGGTGAACTTGAACTGCACATAGCTATCCTCTTTGTCCTCGGCCACGGAAGCGCCTACGTCCGCATCGCCCGTCTTCGCAAAGATGGTGGAGGGGCTGTAGACCGCCGGTGCCGCCTTAGCCGTACGGCCGACCGAGAGGGCGGAGATCGCAAGGCCGAGCGTGAAAATACACAATACGGCCAGTGCGAAGGTTGTGATCCAACGAATTTTTGCCTTGCTCATAGTTGACTCCGAGCGGGCGTGCGCCCGCGTACAAATACAATATCGTTTTTCATTTTACACGAATTTTCGGGGCGCGTCAAGCGCAATCGCCCTTTTTCGTGAGATTTTTCCTGTTTCGCCTTATTTTTCCTCTTCAGACAGGACGGATCGCTCCCTCTACGTCAAATTTTGCCCAAGGATTCTCCCCCTCGGGCGGTGGCGCGATGAAGCGCATCCTCTCCCCCCGCACGGGATGGGTGAAGGAGAGAGAATATGCCCATAGGGCGAGCTTGCCCTTCTGCGCCTTCTCCCCGCCGTATTTGAGATCTCCCAGGACGGGGTGGGAAATACCCGCCATCTGCACGCGGATCTGGTGGCTCCTGCCCGTGTGAAGTTCGATCTCGATGAGGGCGAGCCCGGCCCTCGCGGCGAGTACACGGTAGTCAAGCATGGCGAGCTTGGCGCCGTCCGTGCCCTGCGTGGAGAGGTAGACGGTGTTGTTGACGGTGTTCTTTTTGAGATAGCCGACAAGTCTTCCGCGCTCCTCGTTGGGGGCGCCGACGGTCACGGCGAGATAACGCTTCTCGAAATCTCCCGTCTTCATCTGGGCGGAAAGGCGGGCGGCGGCCTTGCTCGTCTTCGCAAAGACCATCACCCCGCCCGTAGGACGGTCGAGCCTGTGCACGAGCCCCAAAAAGACGTTGCCCTTCTTCTCGTACTTCTCGCGGATATACGCTTTGAGAAGGTCGAGCATGTTCTCATCCCCGCTCTCATCGGGGCAGGATGCGACGTTCTGCGGCTTTAAGGCGACGATGATATGATTGTCTTCGTAGAGGATGGTGGGTTCATTCATGTGTAAAAATTCCTCCTGCGCCGCACGGGAGCGGAATGCCTTCTTCGCTGGGAAGGCCCACTTCGTACGCCTCGATCTTGCCCCTTTTTCCCTTCAAAGCGAGGGAGAGGATATTGGATAGCACTGTGGGCTGCAGACCCGTCGTATAACTGTTGATGAGGAAAAAGAGCGGATCGTCGGAGAGAAGCTCTGCGCAGAGCGTGACGAAGGGAAAGAGCTCGTCCTCGATCTTCCACATCTCCCCGCCGGGGCCTCTTCCGTAGGAAGGAGGGTCCATGACGACAGCGTCGTAGCGGTTGCCCCGCCTCAGTTCACGGAGGACGAATTTCTTGCAGTCGTCCACGATATAGCGGATGCCCGATGAAATGCCCGTAAGCCGCGCATTCTCGCCCGCGCGCTCCACCATGCCCTTGGCGGCGTCGACATGGGTGACCTCTGCGCCCGCTTTTGCAAGGGCGACGCTCGCCCCGCCCGTATAGGCGAAGAGGTTCAAAACCTTGACGAGGCGGCCGGCGTTTTTCACGAGGGAAGAAGTGCGTTCCCAATTCACTGCCTGCTCAGGGAAGAGCCCCGTATGCTTGAAGCCCATCGGCTTTATCCTGAAGGTGAGCTCTTTATAAGTGATATTCCAGCTCTCGGGGAGGGGCTTTCTGTATTCCCAGCTCCCGCCCCCCTTTTCGCTCCTGTGGTAGACGGCGTGGATACGGGGATCGGCGAACAGGTCGCGCTGCGCCTTCCAGATGACCTGCGGATCGGGGCGCAGAAGGAAGATCTCCCCCCAGCGCTCGAGCTTATAGCCGTCGCCCGTGGCGACGACGGCATAGTCCTTCCATTCGTCCGCAAGTCGTATCATAAACTTTATTATAATAGAACGCGCGCGATTTGTAAAGCAAAACGGGCATACTGCGGAAAATTTTTCGGGAGTAAAAAATGCCTATCAAAACGACGAATGTAAGGCTCCTCCGTGGGAGGAGCTGTCGCGCGTGAGCGTGACTGAGGTGGGGCGTATTTTGAAGGCATACCCACCCCCTTTGATCCCCCTCCTCGGGAGGGGGCAAAACGCGATCACTCCGTCTTTCATTTCGAAAAAACCGCCGCAAAAGGTGCGGCGGACTGTAAATACGATGTTTTCATCTGCGGAAGACGAGCACACTGAAGCTGTGCGGGGGAAGGGCGGCGGTGCGGGGGGCGGCGGGGGCGATGTCCGAGGCGCAGATCTTCTCGGGTTCGGCAAACGTGTTGCAGGCGGCAAGTTCCCCCTCCATACGGATGACGCGGGTGAGCTGGCCGAATTCGAAATCCCCTTCGATCTCCGCTTCCAAAGGCGCATCCGAGATATTCGCAAGTTTTACGAAGGTGAAGCCCTCGCGCTCGGAGGCAGAGACGACGACGCGCCCGTCGTCCGGGGCGGCCTGCACGATGAGATCGCCCGTATACAGGCTGAAGATCTTCTGCACATAGTAGCTCGGCGTCCCGAAGGCGCGGCCCGCATCCATCCAGATGAGGGCGGGCGTACGGACGGCGTGGCCAGCGCGTGCAAGGAGGGGTGTGAAGCTCTCCGAGGGTACCATGTCCGCGTTATGCTCGATAGATGTGAGGTATGCCGCCTCCGCAAGCGCCCCTTCCCACGTGCCCGTTTCGGGGCCGTTCGAGGCGGTTTTCGGTAGGGCGGAAAGTTCGACGAAGGTCTTCTTCGAAAAGACACGATCCCCCTTCGCCATGCAAAGAAGATCCTCTTTGGGGGCATGGACGGGCATGCGGCAAAGATCGCCGCTCTCGCCGGGCAAGATGAGCCCGATGCCCGGGCACAGCTTTTTGAACCGCTGCGCAAACGCCGAAAGCTGTTCTTCCGAGACGCCGTCCTCAAGGGCGAGATGGGTGACGTTGAAGGGGGAAGAATGGCCGAGCTCGTCGCGCAGGCTTCCCCACATCGTATCCTTTTCGCCGTTTGCGAACTCGATGAGGTCCGCCGCATCCTGCACACATGCCTCGAACTGCGCATCGGCGGGGGACAAATCGGGCAGGGCAATGGTGGGAACGGGGCGGGCGCCCAAATATTCGGCAAGACGGAAGCATTCATAGAAGCCGAGGCCGAGCGTCTGCCCGTAGAAGGGTTCATTCGCGATCGCCCAAGGGTTCCACATCTGGCGGCGCCGCTCGGGTTCGAAGAGCGAATCCTTCCACGCATAGGGCGCGAGGGAGCTGCCGGGGATATGCCCGCCCGCAAAGCGCAGATATTTGGGCTTGATCTCCTTGAGAAGGTCGACGATATCCCGGCGGAACACGCCCAAAATGGCGTCCGCGGGGAGCATGGAGAAGTCGTTCGCGTGTACCATGCCCGCCTTCCTCAGGGTAAAAACGAGGTCGGCGCCCTCGATATCCGCCTTGGGTTTGAGCTTGACTTCATAGCGCACCCACTTGCCGTTGTTTTTGATGCGGACCTTCTTCACATCCACGCTCTGCCCGCCCGCATACAGCCCGATGAAGGCGGCGTCCTTGTAGTCGTAGGAGCGAATGAAGAAGCTGACGAGGTATTCCGTATTCTTCCTGAGGGAGAGGCCGCCATATGCGAGATTGCGCATGCCTGCCCCGCCTTCCCCCGCAACGACGCGCATATAGTGGGGATTTTCGGAGAAGAGCGGGCGGTCGTTCTTGAGTTTTAAGGCGACGTCCGCCCCCTTCGGCCAAGGCTCCCAGCCGAACGTCCCGCCCGGGGAGAGCGAGATCGTGCCCCCGTTTGCGCGCACTTCCTTCGCCTCGAAATTGCGGTTCTCGAGCATCTCGGCATACAGGCCGCCGTCGAAGGCGTAGTTCACGTCCTCGAGGGAGAGGCAGACGCCGTTCTGCTTCACGGGGATCATGCTGTTTTCACTGAGGAAGACTTTCATAAATACTCCTTTCTTGTTTCGCAAATTTCTTTCATAGAATGCTGTCCGCGCGGACGCCGTAGGCGTCATTCTGAGCTTGTCGAAGAATCCCGCGCGGAACTCCGAAAATAAGGGCAAAGAAATTTGCGAGGGGTTCGTTTAGTACATCTCTGAACATTATCGCCCGCTGTGCTTTGTTGTTCTCAATGTCAGTAAGGCGACAGGGCTCGCCAAATTGAGGCGCCCACGGCGGAAGTCAATTCCGCCTAAGGCAAGTGATTGGGAATGACTCCCCCACCCGTCGCCCGAGGGCGACACCCTCCCCCATGAATGGGGTAGGGCTTCCCCCATCCATGGGGGAAGCTGTCACCGCAGGTGACTGATGGGGGTTTATTTCTAAAATTACTGTGCGAGCAGGGTTCCCCTGCGCTGCGCGTCTCAATTTGCCAAGCCACCGCACGCTTAATAACTTTGAGGACAGAAGGCTGCAGCGGCCGATACGGCTTTGAGATGATGATATCTAACCCCTCACGAAATTTTGTTTTGCGGAGTAAAGGACTTCGTAGTTCGGGATCCTTCGGAGAAAGTCTTCTTTGGACATGGTATAGGCAAATCGCCTCAGGATGACGCGAACCCCGTTACCGTTAAAACGCGGAGAAGCAAGCAAGACAAGGAGAAGGAGCATTTCCGCAGGGAGCGTACTTTGGCGTACGTGACCAAGGAAAGCGCACCTTCGACGCAGTATTGTGCAGCTTATATGCGTTTCGCTACTCTATCGAATGGGCAATGTAGTTGATATGGTCGGCCGCACGCTCGAGATTCCCGACGAGGCTGATGAACACGCTCGAATTTTGCGGGCGGCACTTGCCCTCGTTGAGGCGTTTGATGTGGCGGTCGACAAGGTCCTTCCGCTCGGCGTCGACGCGCTCTTCGAGGCGGTCCACCTCGGCGAGCATCGCCCGATCGCGGGACAAAAATGCGGCGAGCGACTGCGTGTAGAGCTTTTTCACATCCTCGAACATGGTACGGATGAGCCCTAAAAATTCGTCGGTAAATTCGAGCTGTTCCTCGACGTATTGGCGGGTATACTTGATGAAGTTGTCGGCGAGCTCGCCGATACGCATAATGTCGCTCAGAACATAGTGCAGGGTCGAGACCGTCTTCTCCTCTTCGATGACGAGGGGGGAAGCGGACAGGCGCACGAGGTTTGCGCTGCCCACTTTGTTCGCCTTGGCGAGCGCCGCATTGTGCGCTTGCACCTTCTCCGCCGCCCCCGTGTCCTGTTCCATGAAGGCGGTGAAGGAGATATCGAGGGTCTCCATGGCGTAGGCGAGAAGGTCCCCCGTCTCCCTGTAAAGGTAGTCGAGGGCGACGGAAGGCTGGCGCAGAAGTCTCTCGTCGGGCTCGGAGATAAGCGTAGCCTCTTCCGCTTTCTTCGTATCCGCGCGCACGATATGTTCGGCGAGAAAGACAAAGCCCTTCACAAAGGGAAGGAACAGGAGGGTATTGATCACATTGAAGAGGGTATGGAAGAAGGCGATCTGCATGCCGGCTGCCATATCCGTTTCCCCCACTGTCATCGATCCCGCGGGGAACATGCCCGCGAGCACCGTGTCGGCAAAGCCTGTCCAGCATACGAGAATGATCATAAAGATGATCGCGCCGAAGAGGTTGAACATGAAGTGGATGAGCGCAGCGCGCTTGGCGTTGGGGTTTGCCCCGAGGGACGAGATGAGCGCCGTGACGCAGGTGCCGATATTCGAGCCGATGATGATATAGAGCGCCGCATTCCCGCCCCCGCCGATGGTAAGGCCGGAGGTGACCATGGTGAGAATGATGGCATTGACCGCCGTAGAGGACTGCACGAGCGCGGTGATGGCGATGCCGAGAAGAAGCAGAAGTGCGGGATTTCTGATGGCTGTGAGAACGCCGGAAACCGCCGCATATTCGCTGCTCCCCCGCTCGAAGGAGAGTGCGCCCGACATGAATTTCAGCCCGACGAAAATGAGCCCGAAGGCGGCGATGACGAGCCCGAGCGTCGTGACTTTTTCCCTCTTCGAGAACATCGTCATGAGGATGCCGACGGCGGCGAGACCCAAAAAGAGAACGGTGATATCCGAGCCGCCGATGGCGATGACCCATGCGTTGAGCGTCGTTCCGATGTTGGCGCCCATGATGATGGAAGTAGCCTGAAAAAGGGTCATGATGCCCGCATTGACGAGGCCGACGACCATGACCGTCGTAAAGGCGGAGCTCTGCCCGAGCACGGTGACCGCCGCCCCGATCCCGACGCCCGCAAAGCGGCTCTTCGCCGTCTTCGAGAGCATCTTCGAGAGGCGTCCGTGCGCGATCTTGGTCATGTTCTCGGAAAGCAACTTCATTCCGACGAGGAAGGCCCCCATGCCGCCCAAGATCTGCATGATGATTTTAACGATATCCCAAGCTCCCATATCCCGACCCGATACTTCGCACTCCTACTAAAGTTATATATCTCAGACGAAATTATTATAACAGGGAACGGGTGCATTTGTCACGCATTTTTTACCGCATGCGGGAAATTCTCCCCGATCGCGGGAATTTTTATGTAACGATAAGGGCGCACCGCGATCTGTGCGGAGCGCCCTTTTGCACCCTTATTCCTCCTCGGCGGAGCGGTATTTCATGGCGAAAACTTCCTTCGCTTGCCACGAGATATTTTTGAGCGGCCGACCGCGCGTATTTGTGGCGTCGATGGGCACATCCTCGGTACTGATCTCGGACATGGTACCATCCTCCGTCGTCACGGCGAGCATATAGGGCACGGTCACATAGTCGGCAAAGAGCACTTCTTCCCCCTTGAGAGAGGCGATCTGCACCCCCTTCCGATAGCGGGCGAGCGGATCGATCTGCGCCGCGATGACGCGCTTCCATCTGCCGTTCGAGAGCGCCACGACGATCTCGCCCTCCCCGTCGATCTGCGAGGCGAAGATGACCTCGTCCCCCTCGGAAAGGTTCATTCCCTTCACGCCGCCCGCGACGCGGCCCTGCATGGGGATATCGTCTTTTTTGGCATTGAGGCACATGCCGCCCTTCGAGACGAAGAAGACGGTCTCCCCCTCCTCGTCGATATCGGGCTCGACGGCGACAACGGCGTCGCCTTCGGAAAGACGGATGGCCTGGAACATGTTCTTGGAGAGGTTGTATTCGCTCCAAGCCGTCTTTTTGAGCATGCCCTGCTTTGTCATGAAGAGCAGGTTCCCCGTCTTTTCCGCCTTGAGAACGGCGACGGGCTTCTCGCCCTTTTCGGCGTCGTCGAAGAGATCGGAGAGGGCATAGCCCGTCTCGGTGAACTTCTTCGCGCAGTCCATGCCGAAAAGGCGGAAGCAGTTGCCGCGGTCGGAAAAGACGACGGCGAGCTCATCCGACATCATCTTGGCGCTCCCGACGATGACCGTGTTCTTCTTGCTGTTGGCGTTTATTCCCTTGCTTGCCGCGGCGAAGTTCTTCTCGGTGATGCACTTCACATTGCCGTCTGCGGTGATGGCGAGGATGGAGGGAACTCCGGGTTCGCGGATATCCGTCCGCTCGACGTCGGCATCCGCCTCCTTCTCAACGAGGACCGACCTTCTCGGCGTGCGATACTTTTTCTTGATCTCGAGGATCTCATCCTTGACGACCTGCAGCTGAAGTTTGGTGCTGTTGACAATGGCCGTGAGTTTTTCGATGAGCGCCTTCAATGCCTTTAATTCCTCTTCGAGCTTGAAGACCTCGAGCTTGGTGAGACGGGCGAGCCTTAAATCGAGGATCGCCTGTGCCTGCCGTTCGGAGAGGGAGAAGCGGGCGCGGAGCTTATCGCGGGCGTCTGCAGTGGAATCGGCATTCTTGATGATCTTGATGACCTCGTCGATGTTGCGGACGGCGATGATGAGCCCTTCCAGGATGTGGCAGCGCTCTTTGGCCTGGTTGAGGTCGAAGCGTGTGCGGCGCAGAATGACGTCGCGCTGGAAATCCACATAGTGGCGGATGATATCGAGAAGACCCATGAGGACGGGCTTCCCGCCTGCGATCGCCACCATGTTGATGCCGAAAGTCACTTCGAGGTCGGTGTATTTATAGAGCGTCTTCATGAGTTTGGGAATATCCGTATCTCCCCGCACTTCGACGACGGCCCGCATTCCCACGCGGTCGCTCTCATCGGTGACGCGCAGAACGCCTGCGAGCTCCGTCTTCTTCTCCTCGCGCAGCTCTGCGATCTTGCGAAGAAGGGCGGCCTTATTCACCTGATAGGGAAGTTCGGTGATGACGATGAGCTTCTTATCCGCCTCGCCCGCCTCCACGCGGATCTTGGCGCGGAGGGTGATCCGCCCCTTGCCCGTCCTGTAGGCCTGCACGAGTTCGTTCGCGATGATGTATCCCCCCGTCGGAAAGTCGGGAGCGGGGATATGCTTCATCATGGCCTCGAGGGTGATGCGCGGGTTGTCGATATAGGCGACGACGCCGTCGATGGCTTCCCCCAGATTGTGGGGCGGGATGTTGGTCGCAAGCCCCACGGCAATGCCCGATGCACCGTTCACGAGGAGATTGGGGAAGCGCCCGGGGAGCATATCGGGCTCCTTCAGGGAATCGTCGAAATTGAGCGAGAAGGAGACGGTGTTCTTCTCGATATCACGAAGAAGTTCCAAAGCGATGGGCTCGAGCCGCGCCTCGGTATAGCGCATGGCGGCCGCGGGGTCGCCGTCCACCGAGCCGAAATTGCCGTGCCCGTTGACGAGCGTCTTGCCCATGTTGAAGTCCTGCGCCATGCGGACCATGGCGTCGTAAACGGAGCTGTCCCCGTGGGGATGATACTTGCCCATGCAGTCGCCGACGATGCGCGCCGACTTCTTGTGCGGCTTATCGGGCGTAAGCCCCATCTCGGACATGGTATAGAGGATTCGTCTCTGGACGGGCTTCAAGCCGTCCTCGACGCGGGGAAGGGCCCTATCCAGAATGACGAACTCCGCATAGGGGAGCATGGAGTTGGGGAGCACTTCTTCGAGGGGAGTTACATAGAGGTTTCCCGTGGGCTCGATCTTTACTTCAGGCTTCTTCATCTCCCTCCTCCTTCTTGAGCTTTACGCGTTCCATAAAGCTATCCTGTTTGTTGAAATTTGCGTTGCGGGCGAGGAACTCCTTCCTGCCCTCCACCCGGTCGCCCATGAGCGTCGTGATCATGTTCTCGGCTGCGACGGCGTCCTCCAGAGTGACTTGCGTGAGGTTGCGCCGCGCGGGGTCCAGAGTCGTCGTCCAGAGCTGTTCGGCGCTCATCTCCCCGAGCCCTTTATAGCGCTGGATGAGGTATCCCCTGCCCACTTTGTCGATCTTTTCCTGCAGTTCGTTGTCATCGTAGGCATATTCCTCCACGCTGCCGTTCTGCTTATACACCTTGTAGAGCGGGGGCATGCCGATGTAGACGTGCCCCGCCGCGACGAGCGGACGCATATAGCGGAAGAAAAAGGTGAGCAGGATGCAGCGGATATGGAAGCCGTCCTGGTCCGCATCCGAGAGGATGATGACCTTGTGGTAGTTGAGTTTATCGAGGTTGAAATCGTTCCCGATGCCCGCGCCGAGGGCGGAGATGATGGTGCGGATCTCCTCATTGGCGAGCACTTGGTCGAGGCGCTTCTTCTCGACGTTCAGGGGCTTCCCGCGAAGGGGCAGGATGGATTGGAACTGCCTTACCCGCGCCTGTTTTGCCGTGCCGCCCGCCGAATCCCCCTCGACGATGAACAGCTCGTTCTGCTCGGGCTTCCTGCCCGAACAAGCCGCGAGCTTGCCGACGAGCATCAAGGAATCGATGCTGTTCTTGGCGCGGGCTGTATCCTTCGCCTGCCGCGCCGCGATGCGCACGCGCGCAGCCCCCTGCGCCTTTTTGATGATCTCCTCGAACGCCTTCTTGCACTTCGGATCGGCGGCGAGCGCTTTGAGCCCCTCCACCGTGACGCTCTCGACGGGAGATTTCGCCTCGGGGTTGCCGAGCTTGGTCTTGGTCTGCCCCTCAAACTGCACGTTCTTCATCTTGATGGAGAGAACGGCCGTGAGCCCCTCCCTAAAGTCGTCGCCGAGGAAGTTGGGATCTTTATCCTTCAAAAATTTATTGTCGCGTGCGAAGTCGTTGAGCATGCGGGTGAGCCCGCCGCGGAAGCCGATCTCGTGGAACCCGCCCTCGGGCGTGGGAATATTGTTGACGAAAGAAAAGAGGCTCTCGGTAAATTCCGAGGTGTGCTGGATGGCGAACTCGACGAGGATGCCGTCGCGTTCCCCCTTATAATACAAGGGCTTGGAATAGAGCTTGGTCTTGCCCTCGTTCAAAAAACCCGCAAAGTCGGAGATGCCGCCCTCGTAGCGGAAGGTGGTGGAATAGGGCTGTGCGGCCCCGAGGAGACCGAGCTGGACCCGGTCTTCCGCCTTGTCGCCCTTGGCCGCCTCGTATTCGTTTTGCGTGATGCGCTCATCGGTGAGCGAAATGGTGAGCCCGCGGTTCAGAAAGGCGAGCTCCTCGAGGCGGTGCTCCACCGTCTCGAGTGAAAAATCCACCGTGGAAAAGACGGCTTCGTCGGGCATGAAATGTACAAACGTGCCGTGTTTTTTCGTGCGCTGTTTGGTATCGACGAGCGGCCCGTCGGCGACGCCCGCGATGTATTTCTTCTTCGCTTCGTCATAGTAGGAATGAAAACCCATCTCCCATGTCGTTCCGTTGCGCATGACGCGCACCTTCAGCCACTTGGAAAGGGCGTTCGTGACGGAGGCGCCCACGCCGTGCAGACCGCCCGAGAAGGAGTAGTTGTGTTCGTCGAATTTCCCGCCCGCATGCAGCTTGGTGAAGACGACCTGCACGCCCGAGACCTTGGTCTTGGGGTGGATGTCGGTGGGAATCCCGCGGCCGTTGTCCTCGACGGAGACGCTCCCGTCCTTGTAGATATGTACGTCGATCTTATCCGCGAAGCCGTTGGCGGCCTCGTCGATGGCGTTGTCGACGATCTCCCATAAAATATGGTGGAGCCCCTTTGGACCCGTCGAGCCGATATACATGCCCGGGCGCAGGCGGACGGCATCCAATCCCTCTAAGATGGTGATGTCGCTCGCGTCGTAGTGCCTGTTTTCCATAGCTACCTCGAAATGTAAAAATTCTTTTTTTTGCCGCACGCGGCGAGGGTTGACAAATTTCCCTGATTGTGATACCCTCTCCTTGAGACGAGAGACCGTCTCACAAAGGAGAAGATGATATGAATACAAACAATCCCTATGCAGGAACAAAGACCGAGAAAAACCTCTTGGAGGCGTTTGCGGGAGAGAGCCAAGCCCGCAATAAGTACACCTACTTCGCTTCCGTCGCCAAGAAGAACGGCTACGAGCAGATCGCAGAGCTCTTCCTGAAAACGGCCGAAAACGAGAAAGAACACGCCAAGCTGTGGTTCAAAGCCTTGGGGCTCCTCGGCACCACCGAAGAAAACCTTCTTTCCGCCGCCGAGGGCGAAAACGCCGAATGGACGGATATGTACGAACGCATGGCGCGCGATGCGGAAGAGGAAGGCTTTACCGATCTTGCGGCGCAGTTCCGCGGCGTCGCCGCCATCGAAAAGGCGCATGAGGAGCGCTACCGTGCCCTTCTCCACAACATCGAGGCGAAAGAAGTGTTCGAGAAGAGCGGCGTCACCGTGTGGGAATGCCGCAACTGCGGGCACATCGTCGTCGGGACCAAGGCGCCCGAGGTCTGCCCCGTCTGCAACCATCCGCAGGCTTTCTTCGAAGTGAAGAAGGAAAACTACTGAGCCGATCGCTCGCTTTATGCCGTCCGCTTTTTGCGGGCGGTTTTTTTATAGCCTCCCGATAAGGGCGAGCACCTCGGAAAAGCTGCTTGCCTTCAGCCCCGCATAGTCCGTCTCTTTTTTTCGCGGAAGATAGAGGATGAAGTCGATCCCGGCGTTCTTTGCGCATACCATGTCCGAGGAGAGGCTATCGCCTATCCATACGGCGCGGCTTCGGTCGAACCCCTCGATATGCGAGATCATATAGTCGGAAAAGCGCTTCGAGGGCTTGTCCGCGCCCACTTCCTCGGAGATGAATGCGCCCTTTATATAGGGAGAAAACCCCGCCCTTTGGATATGCGCCCGCTGGATGGCGGCGCCGCCGTTCGTAGCGATATATACGCTGCCCGCCGCGGCAAGCTCTTTGAGAAATTCGAGCGCGCCCGCAAAGGGATAGAAGATGGCGGGGAAGTTGTTCCAATACGCGTCGGCGGCTTTTACGGCGTCCGCCTCCAAACCATGCTCCGCAAAGAGGTCTGCAAATCGCTTGACTTTGAGTTCTTCCCGCAAAATTCCGCCCTTTTCGAGCAGCTTCCAAAGCCCCTCGTTGATGATATGAAAGCGGGCATACAGTGCGTCGCTCGGGGGAACGCCTTCGTCCGAAAGTGTCTTGAAAAAGTTCTCTCGCTCCGCCCTTCCGAAGTCGAGAAGGGTATCGTCCATATCGAGAAGGAAGATATCTTTCACGACTCCTTCTCCTCGATGACGGCGAGCTCGCCGAGCGCCCGCGTATAGGCGATGTAACGCTCGTTCTCGGACATGCCCCTATCGTAGACCGCCACACAGCTGAATTCCAGCCCCTTGCTCTCGTAGACGCTCATCACGTTCGGGCGGGTCTTGGAGAGCTTTCCGTCCGAGGAGAGAAGGTGGTAGGCGCGCCGTGCGACGAGGGGAAGATCCTCCTCCCGCGCGATGATCGCCTTGAGGCCCTGCTTGCCGCGGAAGAAGGCGGAGATGCCGCGCAGTTTGATCTTCTTCACGGGTTCGCCGTGCATGCCGACGGGACGCATATCCACCGCGATGTGCTCCGCAACGAAGTCGACGATCTCGTTGGTGTTGCGGTAGTTGCGGTCGAGGGAATAGACGGGGCAGGAGAGCGCGTCCCAGCTCTTCATGCCGCGGAAGGGGGTAATGTTCTGCTTCAGATCTCCGAAGACGTTGAATTTCGCATCCTCGTTGATGCGGGCAAGCAGGGCATATTCGCCCTCGGCAAGGTCCTGCCCTTCGTCGATAAAGACGAGCCCGTGCCGCGGCGTCAGCCGCCTTCCCGCCAATGAGAGCACGCATGCGATCGCGTAGCCGTCGGAGGGGTACACGCCCTGCATGCCGTACTTCTTCTTTGTGCGCTTGACCGTCTCGCGGTAGAGCCAGCGGGCGATGTCGACCGCCCCCTTGCACTTGCCCAGCCCGGCGGCGAATCCCGTGAGCTTCACGACGGTGAAAAATTCGTTGAAGAGCGAAGAGCCCATACCCATGTCCGAAACAAGGGCGCTTGTTTTCTCGATTTCGCCGAGAAGCTCCTCCCTCCGCCCGATGCGTTCCGCATAGGTGAAGATCTCCTCCTGACCCCGCTTTATGCGGTACCGCTTCAGGTCTGCGATCTCCGTCCTGACGCTCTCGGCAAGGGTTTCGAGGTCGTGCCTCGCTCCCTCAAAGATGCGCTCCGCATGCGTGCTGATGTACTGCGCGCAGTGGTAAAATTCAATGAACTGGCGGAAGAAATAATCGGGGGTCCTCTGCTCCTCTTTCAATGCGAAATCGAGGAAGTCCTCGAGCTGCACGTAGGCGCTCATGAGGGTGCGGAAGGGCTTTGTAAAGTAGAAGCCGTCCTCCTTGGATTCCTTCATTTCGCCGAGCACGCAGCGCCTGACCCGCGTGGAAGCATTTTTGATCTTGCCGTAGCTCTCCCGCCGCGCGACGCACTGCGCCAGAATTTTGTCGGAGACTTCGCGGCACTCCTTTGCACCGAACAGCCCCCTGATATCCGAATATATCTTCCCGATACGTTTTTTTACGTCGGCCGTATAGCCGGGGGAATAGAGGTAGGCGAGATAGTCCTCCCGTTCGCGTTCCTTGCCCATGTGGGCGGCGAGGTCGATCCCCTCGTTCTTCAGCACCTGAAAATAGTAATTCTTTAAGGTGATCGTGCGCACGCAGCTGAGTTCGAGCACCTTGGCGAGCTCGTCGATAAAGGCATTGAAGCTATCCGAGGGCGTGATGACGAGCACGCTCTCGGGGCGGAGCTTCTCGTTGTTGTACATGAGATAGCTGAGGCGGTGCAGAAGGATCATCGTCTTTCCGCTGCCCGCGCACCCCTGCAAAACGAAGCTCTCTTGCTCGGGGCGGGAGATCGCCTCGAACTGTTTTTCCTGTATCGTCTGGATGATATCGCGGACATGGGTATCCTCTTTTCTCTCCTTCAGGATCCTGCGAAGGTAGGGATCGAAGAGGATCTCCTCATCCCTTCCCGCGATCTCTTCGGTGGTGAGCACGTCTCTGACCGAGAGATATTCGTTCTTGAAATCGAGCACTTTCCCGTTCTTCACGGAGAGGGCACGCCGCAGTACGGTGCGGTATTCGTATTCGTTGATGGTGAACTGTACGCGGCTCTTTTGATAGTAGCGTACGGCGAGCGGGGCACGCCAATCGACGATCTCGAGGTTCACGTCCCCCTTCTTGCCGATATAGTAGCTGTTGTAGCCCTCCTTGTCGTCGACGACGTCCATGCGGGCGAAATAAGGTTCGGAGAAGAAGCAGCGATAGGCGCCCATCTTCTTGGTCTCGGCCGCGATCTCGGCATTCTTTTCGAGTAGAAATTTATAGTCCTCGGCGGAATACTCCTTGCTCTTTCTGATCGTCTCCGCCTCCGCCTTGAGCATGTCGATGTGCTTTTTGTAGCGGGAGATATAGAACGCCTTGAGATACAAAAGGACGGCCTTGATGTGATCTTCTTCGTATGCGAACTGCTCCCCCTCGTCGAGGAGGGAGAGATACCATTCCTTACCCGCTTCCTTCTTGGGCTTTATGAGTTCCTTTGCCGTGTAGCCTTTCATTGCAGTATGCCCTTTCTCAGATCGCCTTTCGGAATTTGCCGAACCCCTTGCAGCTATTTCTTTCTCCTCTCACGCACTTCGGGCGCGGTGAGCTCGAGCGCGGTATACAAGACGGGCTGAAGAGCGGAAACATTGAGGGAATAGATCAGCGTCTGCGCACGCCTGTCCACCTCGACGAGTTTTGCCTCTTTCAAGACGGAGAGGTGGTGGGAAACGGTCGCAGCCGAAAGAAGGAACTGATCGGCGATCTCGCCCGCCGTATGCGGACGTCCCTTCAAAAGTTTCAGGATCTCCCTTCTCGTCTCATCCGCGAGCGCCTTCCAAGGGTCCCTACGCATCGCTTCATCCTCCGTATTTTGATTATTATCTAATTAGATTGATATCTAAATGGTATCAGATATGCCATTTTTTGTCAAGATTTTCCCAAAAAATAATAAAAAAATATTTTAAGCGAAAAAATGATCCCGCAAAAAGCAGGATCCAAAAAAGCAAGCTGGCGTATCCTTCAAATACGCCGATGAAGGAACACTATTTTTTCCGTTCAATCTTGCGCAGTTTCATTATACAATTTGCCGGAGAGAATGTCAACGATTTTTCGTAAATCGAAAAAAAGCAGCCTGCGGGAATGCAAGCTGCTTGCAAGCTTTCAAGCGAAGAGCCTCAGAACGGTAAGAGAGGTTTGATGCCCGCATAGCTCTCGCCCGACATTTGCGCCTCGTAGCTGTTGGGGCTTGTGTTGTTGTAGAGGAAGAAGCGGAAATCCTGCGTTCCCGCGGCGAGCGGGAGCATTTCGCCCTGCGTCGAAAGGGTGCTGTCCGAAGAGTTCTTGAGGTAGCCGATGTTGATATCGTACTGTTTGAGCCCCTCTTTGAGCGACGCATCCAGATTCGAGATATCGAGCTGGGAGAAGTTCTTCCCGCCGCCGTAGAAGGCGATCCCGCCGTGGACGTACTGCTTATCATCCACTATCTTGAGGATGTCGCGGTAGGACGCATCGCCCTCCTTCTGCACGAAGTCGATCATCGCCTGCACGTCGAGCTTGAGCCAATCGCGGAACATATCCGATTCGATGAGCGTGCTGCTATCCACAAGGCTGATATCCTTCCAGTCGTAGAGGCGCACATCCCCTTCGAGACGCAATGTCGCCGCAAACGAGGTACCGCCGACGCCCTTCCATCCGTCGAGGGAGCTCTCGGGGCCGAGGAATTCGCCCGCAAAGTTGCTCTCGATCCCGATGCAGAAGAAGCCGCTCGTCTTGAGCACACTGTCCTTGAGGGTCAGATCGGTGACCACATAGTTCCTGCAGAACTGCTCATCGTCCAAATAATTTCCGCCGGGAACATAGGTATTGTTGTTGATGGCGGGAAGGGCGGGCTCGCAGCCGAGCGCCTGCGTCGCACGGACGGCATGGTTCGCACCCGTCTTCAGGATGAATTCCCTCCCGTTCGTGAGGATGCACCCCTCGATGCGCACGTCGATGTAATCGGTCACATCGACCTCGCTCGGATCTTTCACAAAGTAATGATCCCCCTTCTTGTTGCCGCCGTAGACGCGGACGACCGTCCTGCCGTTGCGGACACGGCAATTCAGGATATCCGCATCGCTGTTCACTTCGAGCACCGTCCCCACGTCGTTGAGGTTGGTCAGGTTGTTCGCCCCTGTCTCTTCGTCGAAGAGCGTCTCATCGTCGCAACCGAGAAGCTCTATGTTGTGTAGCGTGACGCCGTCCGTGCGGACGAGGAAGGAAATATTATCCTGCCCTTTGACGGATGCCATGGCCGACTCGCCGCCCATACGCACAAAGCAGATGGGGCCTTTGAAGATCCTCGCTGTACCCGTTCCGTCGATCGCGTGGGCGATATATTCCGCATTCAGCTTATAGCCGTTGCCGTAGACGTCGTTCTTGAATTCCACGATGTATTGCACATAGGCCTCGTCCAACGCCCCGGTATTCTCATAGAATTGGGTGTTGTAGGTGGACTTCATCTTCTTGACGAGCGCCATGCGTGCCTCGAGCGAGAGCGGGTCCTTACCCGCTTCGTCGGCGCCGAGCATGATATCTTTGGTGAGCACGATGGGCCGCGGCTTCTCTTTATCCGTCTCTTTGAAGAGCTGGCCGCTCGTCGACACAGCGACGGCTTCCTTTATAACGTTAAGTTTGATGACGGAGAACACTTCCCCTTCGTCGCCGTTGAACGTCGCATTGCCCGACCATTCCGCCTTGACATAGACGACGCCCGTGCCCTTGGGAACGACATACGCCGTGCCATTTTCGACCGTGACCTCGGCGAGATCGCTCTGGGGCGAGAAGGTCTGCCCGTCCGGGGAGAAGCTGTAGATGAGGTCGTCCACCGCCTTGGGTTCACGCGCGCTGTCCTCCGTCGCGATCTCGTTGATGGTGAGAATATCGAGGGCATAGCGGTTGGGAGCGTCGTCGCGGTTCCCCACAAAGCGGTAACCCGCGACCGTCTCGTTGCGGGCAAGGCCCTTTTCGGTATCGTTGCGCACCTGCACCTGCGTGAGGTAGTGCACGGGATCCAATTCCAATTCCGCATAGCCGCCCTCGATGGGAGCGCCGTCTTCCCGGTACGCCTGCGCAGTGATGAGCACGGGCACGTTTTCGCCGATGGGAACGCCTTCCTTCGCCGTGAGCGTATAAACCTTGCCGTCGATTTGATTGTTGGGGTCGGGCTGGATCTTCGCCCAATTCGCATTGACAAGATCCCACTTATAACTTATGCCGCGCGTATCGAGCGCAGAGGAGACGGGCACGGGGTAGAAGGAAACCTGCGTATCGAGCAGGATGACCGCCTTGCCGTTATCCGACGGCACACCCGATTTGATGGTGAAGCTGAACGCGCTGAACACCACGGGGATCTCATATTCCTCGCCGTCGATCACAACGCTGATGAGCTGCTGCAGATCGTCGTCTTCGAGCGCATACGTGGTACCCATGTCCAAAAATTCAAGCTCCACGAGGTAGCAATTCTCCCTGTCGCCTGCTTTTTTGATCTCGGAGGAAAAGAGCGTATCGCCCTTTATGGCTTGCAAGGCAGAGCCTTCCTTCGTCTCGAGATAGAAGTCCGCCTTAAGGTGCCCTTTTTCATAGAAGAGCATCGCATTCTCGCCGCCTTCCTCGTAGGCGAGCCCGTTGACGGTGAACGGCGCCTCGGGGTATGCAAGATCGAGCGTAACGTTCTTGGAGAGCTTCGTCTTGCCCGCGCCGTTGGGAACGCCGCCCGGGATGGAGACCTCGAGCTCCGTCTTGCCGCTGAAGGGGAGAAGGACGGACCCGCTTTCATCCACCAGAGCCGTGCCCGAGACCGTCTCTATGACGGGCGCGGTGAACGCCTGCGGATAGAGCGCCGTCGCATAGCGGTAACGCCCCGTGGGGAGCCCTTCCGCCGCATATCCCCCATCCGTGTCCGTGAGATGGTTCTCCGTTGCGTCCTCTGCAAGATCGTAGAGCATGAAGTCGAAATCCGAGACCTTCGAGGAGCCCACGATCACCGTGAAGCTATCGGTGAAGCCGCCGTCGCTGCTCACCGCGACCACGCGCACCGTGCCCACCGCCGAGGCTTCCAGACGGCCGACACCGTCTCCGTCCTCCTCGATGCGCACCACTTTGCCCGCGGCAACATCTTCCTCGGAGGCCTTGCCCGCAACTTTGATATACTCATAGGTGTAGTCGCGGTTGTTCGCCTGCTCGGGCGAAACCTTCGTCTCGATCTGGAATTTCTTTTCGTCGGGTAAATTGTTATACTCCGCAAGATCGATGCGCAGCGTCCCCCCGTCGGGCTTGCTGTAGATCGTGATGCCGTTCGCATTGATATTGGCATTCAGGGGCGCCTTCGCCACCCCGTACAGGACGAACACAAATAGGATGGGCACAATTAAGATGAGTGCCATGACTGTTTTTCTCATAAATTTTCAGCCTCCGCCGAATGAGGTTTTTCTCCTTCCTCCCCCACCGCACGGTGGGGGAAAAAGTGGTGAGTGTTAATCGAGTTGGATCTGCCCTGTAGTATAGATCCATTCAATGGTATAGAGGATGTCGTCCCACGTCATCATGCCCTTGCCGACCGCGATCTTGAAGTACTTCCAAGGCAGTGCGTTGAAGAGATCTTCCGTCATGAGATCCTTGAAGTCCTCATAGGTGTAGAGACCGTACTTCTCGATATCCGCTTGCATTGCCTCTTCGTTGAACTTCATGTCTTCATCGTAGGCGAAGTAGTTCACGAAGCCTTCGCTGTTTTGCACAAATGCAGTGTACGAAAGCAAGCCGTTCGTGACAACGTTCAAGTGGAAGAGCGAAACGGGCGAATAGTACTTGACGCACTTCTCCTCGATCCGCACGTCGGTCATCGTCAAAGAACGCGTTACAAACTCACCGTTCTCCTCAACGACTCTAACAAACCTGTGCCCGATATACTCTGCCGCGTTCCCTGCATGCAGGAATACATAGCGATTGAGATCAACGTCGAAGAGCGCATGTTCGCCGACAATACCAAGTTCCGTCTCGTCGGAGAAGATCACATATGTGACCGTGACTAATTTGGCTGCTGTGTTATGGTGAGTATTAAACAGCAACGGTGCTGCTTCGTATTTCCCTGTTTCATGGTTGAATACGAGTACCACATCGCCAACTTGCAGATCTTCGACTTTCTTCTTTGTCCCATCCGCAAGCATAATGAGCGTCCCTTCAACGATACACGGGGTGGGAATCGGGCTTTGTTTTGTGCCTTTTATGGTGATGGTAACTTTTGTATTCGGCATAACAAAGGAGTAATTACCTGTTCTGGTATCATGCCGCCCAGTCCATTCTGCGTTCTGAATCGATACACTGTCAATTGTACCTTTATCTGTCCCTAATTTTTCGCCTATGGCATCATCCATTGCAGTCATGGAAATATTTATGATTGTACCAGGCTTAAAGTACAATGTCTTACCATTTTCATACTGATTCCCGTTAATTGTAACACACACTTCCTGAATCTTGACCTCAAGAGTTTGCTTCGTACTCCACTTAGCATAAAGTTGCACTTCATAGTTTACCCCCGAACCCAATGCAAGGACAGCCTCAACAT
>CANQCA010000005.1 GCA_947589585.1 uncultured Clostridia bacterium | reverse complement strand
CGAGCCCGCCTGTGCCCTCTGTGGAATCGAGGGAGAACGTAAGCTTCCGCGCTACGATGGTGAGCGTTGCAGTCGCCATGGCGGTGAAGGGTTCGTCGTTTGCCCCGCCCGCATAAAAGGCTGTCACTGTGACGCGGTATTTGCCGACGTTTGCGGGAGCTTCCGAGGAAAGAGCATACGTTGTTCCGTCGATCCCCTCATAAGTATAGAGGAATGCCGCTTGATAGCCTTCCGGAACGCCGCTGACTGCGGGATGAAAGACTTCGCCCGTGTCGCCGTACGTCGCCGAGACGTCGGCCGCGGTAATCCCGATCGACGCATTCACGCGCTTAGCGACAGTGTATTGCTTTTCCGTCCCGATGAGGAAGTAGTTCCCCGCCTTTTCGTAACCGCTTTCGAACGCCGCTTCGAAGATATAATCTCCCACGTTTTGGAACTTCCCGCCTGCGGGGTTGAGTGAGACGATCAGCGGAAGTTCGCCGTCTTCGCCCACGCCCTGCGCCGTCGCAACGGGTTTGGTCAGCTCGGCGCCCGTGTAGGTAAAACTCTTTTCTTCCCATACAACAGCGACCAACGCCTTTGTAATGGTGAGCGCGGCATTCATGGGCGCAATGGCTTCGTAGTTAGCTGTATCGCCCGTGAAGGTCGCCGTTACGGTATGTTCGCCGACATCGACGAATTCGTTCGTCGTATAGGTCACGGAGACGCCCTCGGGCAGTCCCGTCGCGGCGAGGCTGTGCGGGTTGCCGTCGTATACAAAAGACTTGCTCTCGAATGTCACACCCGACATGTCGTAAGTCGCCTTGGAGACCGTGAACGGAAGGTAAGGCTCGGTCCCCGCTTCCCATTGATAGTTCGGGTCGGAGAGGGTGACTTTGATATAATACGTCCCCACACCGACGATCTCATCGAGGGCTTCGCCCGTGCCGTCATTTTTCTCGTAGAAGGCGACCTCCATCATGTCGGCATCGTAATTCCCGCTGAGCGATTTCTCTACGTTGCCGCTGATATCCTCACCCGTGTACGAAAAGATCGAGGGCGAGAGATAGGGCAGGGCGAGCGTGGCCTTATTGATGACAAACGTTGCACTCGCGCTTTCGCCGTCTGCAAAGGTGTAGTTCGTTGAAACGAGCGTGACCGTGACGGTGTAGCTGCCCGCCTTGGACGGCAAGCCTGTGCCGCCGCGCTGCGCACCCGAGGCCGCATCTTCCGCATAGGTGAGGGTGTAATCTTCATCCTCGACGAGCACCATCTTTTCCCCGGTAAAGGAAACATTCGGCTTGTGCTCTGTTCCGTCGTAAGTAACGCCTGCAATGTCGTTCAACGCGATCTCTCTCGCCGCCACCGTGTAGGTGTAAGCCTCCTTCAATATCACCGTATAATTGGAATTGCCGCACACGGCCTCCACGGTGTATTCGCCTGCATTCGAAAGGGCATCGAGCGAGGAGAAGGTATCTTCGCCGAGTTTGAATTGATAGGAAAGCTGCAAGTCATCCGCTGCGCCGTCTCTGCTGACGATGGCGCCGTCCGTTTCGCCGTTATAGGCGAATACCTCTTGATCATGCCACGATGCGGCGGGCGTATCGAAATAGGTATGCCCCTTGATCGTGCCGAGGTCGAGGGTGAGCGGACGCGCATCGATGACGTATTCGGTCTCCCCTCCGGTCAACTCATAATTGTTCGCGATATCGGATGAGGTCAATTCAACTTTTATGGTGTATGTACCCGCATCGATCATCTCCAAAGTGTTATCGGGGGACGTGATCACGACATTGTAGTCTCGGCCCACCTGCAAGATGTCTCCACCGCACAACGTTGCAAAGGAAATGTTGCCGTCGCCAAGATCCTTCAAATGGTCGCTCCCATCGTAGGTCGCATTGCCGCCATTGCTGCCGGATTTGCTCAGATCAAACGTTGCCGTGATTTTCGCCTTCTCGATGTGGACGAGATAGTAGGCGACCGTTTCGGTCGTGCCCTCAAAGAGGAACGGGTCGTTGAGGATGACGGTGATGCCGTAATAGCCGGCTTCCTCTATCCACTCCACCTCTTCGTCGGAGAGGAACGCGCCGACCGTATCGGGTTCTCCCGACAATTTATATATGGTATAGATCGCTTCCTTATCGGTCGGACGGGCCGCATCCTCGATGGTTCCGAAGAGGGCGTCGAGATCGAGCGGGTCGCCGTCGTAGGTGCGCGTGAGCGTCACCCACCCGCCGTCAGTGTGTTCGCCTTCGGTCGTGCCGAGGTCTGCTTGGAACGTAGGATATGCCTTCTCGCGGTCGAAGCCTGCATAGAGGAGGGCGGTCACATAGAAGTTGTCGCCGCGCGATTCGCCTGTGTCGGGATACCAAGTGGTGTTGAAAGGATCTGTGAGGCGGAGGAGAACGTCGTAAACGCCGGCCTCTGTGATAACGTCGCTCCACTCCCCTTCGTCGCCCGCCTTGGGGATCTCTGCCCCCTTGGCAAAATCGTGCATATGGTAGCCCACGACTTCGTAGTCGCCGCCGATGGGAACTTCGAACGCATAGATCTCAGCGCCCGTGGGCACATAGGAGTCTCTCGGAACTCTTACGGCACGCTTGTTCACGTTGACTTCGAAGGTGAGCGTTTTGCGCTCGTTGCCCTCGTAGCCGCCCTCCTTTTCCCAGAATTCATCGAGCGACCAGCTGGCTATGTGGAACTGTGCCTTTGCTTCGACGAACGGAATGCCTTTCCACCAGACGTAGCCCTCTGCGGGGGTGATGGAAACCCGATAGGTGCCCGCCTGGTTGATCTCGGAAACGGCGCTGCCGTTCCGCGTGATGGTGTAGTCGATGGAGCTTGCAGAGAAGATCCCGCCGAACACATCCTCGAGGGGAATGGGCGCACCCGTGTAGGTATACGTCTTGACTTCGGAGCCGAACATCGCCAAGGACTCTTTGAACTTGAAGTAAACATCTTCGTCGTCACCTTCATATAACATGCCCCATGGAACCTCGGTTTCTCCGTCGAGGATGAAGAGGTCTACGCCGTCTGTATAGATATAGTGATTGACGTTCCCATCATTCACATGAAACTGTGTGTAGCCATAGTTTGTTTCATAGCCTGCCGCCCCTTCCCATTCGAGGTTGGGCGTGTAGCCGTTGTTTCCATCCATTTGCGGATACTTCGGGTCGTGGAGCTTGAGCTTGATCTGATAATGCCCCACGGCGTAGGGAAGTCCGTCTGCCGTATATTTTGCGCTTTGGTATACATGATACCAAGGGCTGTAGCTCAAGACGTCGATATAGGGATTATCCTCGAAGAGGGAGAAGCCCTGCCCCGAATACTGCATGGAGTAGATGTTGGAGAGCGGGACCTTGCGCGGCTGGATGTTGAGGATGAAGGTGAATGTCGTCCCGAATTTCGCGTTTGCGTCTACGCGCATGCCGTTGTAGACGCCCGACCAGTAGTTATCGTAGTCACCCGATTTTTCCGACGAAAACGACAGCGTGATTTTATAGTACCCCGCATCGTAGGGCACCCACTCGCCGTTGATATTTTCCCGCATTCCGGTGGTCCCATAGTTCTCGTCTCCCTCGAAGGCGGCTTTCGTCCAGTTCGCCGAGTCATTCTCGGGGTAATAATAGCTCCACTGTTTATTGTTGTAGGTTTTTTGCCATGCCTTATACTCAACTTCCATCACGCCGCTCTTGAAGTTCTCGAAGATGCGGCTCACGGGGAACCCGTTGTAGTCGAACGTGACGGTGAGCATGGGGACATTCCACGAGCTATCCTGCGCCGCCTTGGGTGCGGCGTTGATCGTGTCTTCGCCGTAGGTGATCTCGCCGATGTTCTGGAAGGTGGGCACGTCGTATTCGAGCCTGCTCTCGCGCGCTTCCACTTTGCTCTTCAGCGTGATGGAGAAGGGCATGGTGAAGAACCTCTGCTCAAAGGCGCCTTTGGTGGTAACGTGGCCTTCGACTGTCTCCTCGTAATTTTCGTTCCACCACCAACGGTTCCAGCGGTTCTGTTTGCCGAACTCTGTGTTGGTGAGGTAGTCATCACCGTCCTGATCCCAATACGTGATCGGTTCGCGGAGAGACCCCGCCTCCTCCGCTTTTTGGCCCGTCTCGGTAATACTCTGCACGTCGTATGTGCTGTCATACACTTCTGCATAGTGCAACTGCGCGAGGTTTTGAATGTCGTTCCCGTTGACGTGGCCCCCTGCCCAACCGCCGATGAACTTGGTGAATTCGTCTTCGGGGGTTTCTTCGTATGCGTCCGGATCATTCGTCACCTGCAACTCGCCGAAGTACCAATCCCCTGCGGGGATCTTGGCGTTTGCATCATAATACCAACCGTCTGCCGCGATCGACCAAGGGATATCGGTCTTGATGGTGTTGATCTGTTGGATCACGAAGTCGGAGATATACCCGAACCAGACGGGGGCGTTGTTATCGTAATTCTTGTCGAACTTCGCCCATTCCGTGGTCCTCTCCGCTTTGACATAGCGGGCGTCCATGCCATAGAGGAAGGTGCGCGTCTCGGTGCCCTGCAAGCTTCCGCCCGTAGCGTCATACTTCAAAAAGTCGACCGTGATCTCATAGGTAAGGTAGGGCGTGTAGTCGTAGCTCGCGTCCTTGCCCTTGCCGTCTTTTGTCCGACCTCCAAAGCTGATATCATCCTCCTCCGCATGCACGGGGAAGACGTTGTAGTTGGGCTCATCCAGTTCTTTTTGACCGCTGTTCGCACCATACTTGCTCGCATACTTCAAATACTGCTCAAACGAAGTGCGCGACGGGGCGATGAGGAAGAAATTTTGCTTGCCCGCCGTATACACCGTTTGATTTGTGTTGTCGGCGTCTGCCTCCTGCCCGAAGGCATTGAGCCCGATATCGGCGGCATCGGGGAGATAGACGGTCTGCAACCGATCGGAGAAACGGAAGGCCGAGGCCCCTATCTTTGCGATGCGGTCGGGGATGTCGATGACGGTGATAAAGGTATTCTGGAAGGCGTTGGGACCGATCTCCACCGTCTCGTGATAGCCGAAATTGAAGGAATTCACATATTCCCCGTCGTCGTCCATTGCCTTGGCGGGCATGGAGACGAGCTTTTGATAGCGCGAAACATTCTCTTCGGCGAGGGGAAGATAGCTCACCGTGGACGGCGTGGGCGACGCAGTTCCCGAGGACGACGCTATCTTCTTCTCAAGATCGGGGATCTTTGTCTTATCCGTCGCGGCGGAGAAATTGATATAGATGTCCTTTGTCACATCACCCGCAGAGAGCCGTATGACGGCAGTTATGCCTTGGCGGGTGTAATCTACCTCACTGAATATGTTGTTTGGATGGGATTTGTCTTGGTTATGGTTGAATTGGACATAAAAACGGAAATATCCATTGCTATCGATCTGAAAAGCGGTATGTGAACCACCAAGATCATTTGCATCGCCGATCGTGAGGTAGGAATTCATGGATTTCCCATCGACTTGCATGAGCGATACCGTAAGATCCTGCGACTTGATGGGCTCCCCCGCTGCGGTGCGCAGCTGCGCACGGAAATACAGCTTATCATACTTATCCTCGCCATTGAAGCGCAACGTCGGGTACTGACGATCGACAAAGGCATAAGCCGGATCTTCCGAATCCCCCATGTTGACCTGTCTCAACAGCACGGAGCCATTCCGGAGCGGCTCCCATGCGGTCTTTTCTTCGGGCTTATCGACGGGCTCAGAGAAGGAGATTGCCCGTTGAACGGTGATCGAATTTGCCGACTGCTCCTTGAGCGGCGTGATGACGAGGAAGAACATTTGGGCATAGCCGCTGGTTGCCGTGTCATCGGAGGGTTGGGCGATATAATATGTTTTTTTCGCCTGTAATTTGCTCCCTTCAATTTTTAAGAGATGCTGATTATCTTCCGTGATACTGACGCCCGTGACGTCTGCAAGGGTCGCAAGCGCATTGTTTGCTTGTGCAGTTTTGGCATTCTTTCCTACATTCTTATTGTTTTGATAGTCGGTTTCTTTGAAATTACTGCTGTCGAACAACCCCATTCGCGGTTTCAATGCCCCATCTGCGTCTGCTGACGCATACGCTCCCGCAAAATATACGCATAGGTCGAAATCAAACGGAACTACAATTTTGAGATAACGTTTGCTCCCTTGCTTGAATTGCATGCGCGACTTGTATTCGACACCATCAATGGTTATGGCCGCCTGATCTTGAGTACTGCCGCCCACTTCCGTGACGGTGATTTCGCCGCTACTTGTGGAAATCGTGGCCTTTGTGCCGTTTTTATTTTCTGTTTCGGAGGTTGTTAACGTCGTCGACTGAAAATCCGCCGTACTTTCGTACTGCCCCTCCCCGTTGCCTGTTGCGAAATCATTGTCAGGGTCCGGGTTGCTATGTTTGTCCGTCCCGTTAACGTCGAATACATAGCTGCCCTCGGGAATGCCGATGCCGCCTTCGGGTTTACCGCCGCTTTCTTTTATCGCATAATAATATGTCGTTTCGTCGTCGGGGTCCGTAGAGCTCGTGTCGCCCTTGAACGTGACCTTTGCCCCTGCCGTTTCGTCTTCCGACAGCGTACCGCTGATCTTCGTATTGTAATCATACGCTTTGGTCGGCGATATCTCGCTTTCATAGCCCGTTGTGGGGTTGCCTTTTTTCCACCACTCGTAATACTTCTCGGTGTTCGGCTGCGTGAAGTAGGAAAAGGCATAGTTATTTGTATAGAGCGCACCGTCTGCACCGACGGTATAGAAGAGCGGCGCGGAAGCCGTCTTTTCGTCGGCGACGAAGAACTTTTCGAGCGCGGAGCTGCCTTGGAACACGCGCGCGCCGTCCTCTAAGTATACACCCGCAGAGAGGGAGATCTCTTTGAGCGAAGTGCAGTTCTCGAACGTGAGAGGATAGAGGTGCAGAACCTCCGTTCTGCCCGTGCAGAAATAGACGCTCTCCAATTTTTTCGACTTGGAGAGAAGCCCGCCCTGCATCTTGGGGCGGTCCGCGTTCGAATCGGTCGCTTTGCCGTTGAAGATATTCACGACGTCGGGCATGACGACGAGGTTGGTATACGCCGCGCCCGAATTGCCCTCGAAGAGGTACTCGGTGTAGCGATAGGTGGGCTCGTTGTCGCCCATTTTGTTGTCGCTGTTTTGGTCGATCCAGACGTTGGAGGGCAAGATCAATGTCGTAATGCCGCTGCCCGACGCCGGCTTGAAGGCGGTGAAGGTCGCAGTCAAGCCGTCCGCGCGCGCAAAATCAAAATTATTATCAAAGGTGAAACGTTCGCTCCCCTTGATCTGCCAATACACCGAGAGCGGCATTTTGATATCGATGATGGTGAGCTCGCAATTGTTAAACGCGTCCTGCTGGATAAACTTCACGGGCACCTTGTTGTGCGTTTCCGGGATGTTGATCACGATCTTGGTCACGCCCTTCTCTTTGAGATCGGCAAGTTTACTACTGTCGATCTTGGTGATATAGGCGTACGTCGCGTGCTCTTTATCTTCATTTCCCGTATCGTATCCCCAACCGTAGACGCCGTTGTCGCCGCTCGTCTCCTCGGTGTCCGCGCTGTACGCGAAGGAAGAGGCATAGTTGAACTCAAAGTCCTCTTCGCTGAGCTCCGCCGTCTTATCGGCAAATCGCGCCCCGTCGGGTAAAAGGGCGATGAGCAGTCCTACGCCCAAAATCACCGCAAACGCGGCCGCGAGAAGCACGACTGTGACCCGCTTGGCTCTCTGCTTCATTTGTTGTTCCTCCTAATGTTTTGGAAATTTCGCTTTAGCAATTATATTCCGAATATGAAGACGCCGACGCGCGAGATGATCCGCTTTCCGTCCCTGTCTGCATATTTTGTTATGGTTTCATTGACAAATCATTTTATTTTTCCACGGTCGATTGTATCATGTATTTATTCTTGGAACAAGTATAAAGGCAAAATCTTAACAATTCTTCACAAGTTCGCAGGCGGAGATGCGCCGAGGCGAATAAGCCGCTAAATTTTTCCCATAGAACGCATTCCTCCGAAAAATTTTTCTAAAAAAATAAGGACGCCCCACATGGGGACGCCCGCTAAGAAGTATCCCGATGTGTTGCGCCACAACTTTTTCGCATGAAACGAGATATACGGAAAAAGAGGATACAACTTGCCTTGGTTGTAGCCATATATCTCGCTAAATATTCAGTTGTGGCGCAATTCCATTATAGCAAATCGCCGAACTTCTTGCAAGCAAATCGGGGAATTTTATTTCGGGAAGGAAAAAAATTCCCAAAATATCGCCGCGGGCTTGCCATTTTTTGAAAAGTTGTATATAATGTATGGCGAAAAAATCAAAGAGGACAGGAATATGAAGACACCTTATGCGATCGTCATCATGGACGGCTACGGGCTGAGCCCCTCACACGAAGGCAACGCGATCTTTATGGACGGCAGTAAAAACGTGACCGCCCTGCGCAAAAATTACCCCTCGGCAACGCTCGGGGCGAGCGGGCTCTCCGTCGGGCTCCCCGCGGGGCAAATGGGGAACTCCGAGGTCGGGCACCTGAATATCGGGGCGGGCAGGATCGTCTATCAGGACCTCACCAAAATCACCAAAGCCATCGAGGACGGAGACTTTTTCTTGAACCCCGCTCTCGGACATGCTATGGACGTCGCGCGTGACACGGGCAAAAAACTGCACCTTTGGGGGCTGCTTTCGGACGGCGGCGTACACTCCCACATCACCCACCTCTTCGCCCTTTTGGAGATGGCGAAAAAGCGCGGCGTGCCCCAGACCTATGTGCACGCCTTTATGGACGGGCGCGACGTCTCCCCCACCTCGGGCGTCGGATATGTGAAGGAGCTTCTCGATTTCATGCAAAAATTGGGCTACGGCAAGCTCGCTTCTCTTTCGGGAAGATACTACTCGATGGACCGCGACAACAACTGGGACCGCCTCGAAAAAAGCTACGATATGCTCACGCTCGGAACGGGTCTCCACGACGAAGACCCCACCCATGCCCTTGAAGAGAGCTACAAAAATGGCGTCACGGACGAATTTGTTCTGCCCACGAATATCTGTGAGAACGGCGTCCCTGTGGCACTTGTTGAAGAGGGCGACAGCATCATCTTCTTTAACTTCCGCCCCGACAGGGCCCGCCAAATCACCCGTGCCTTTACGGAGAAGGAATTCGTCGTTCCCAAGGGCACGGCGTTCGAGCGCAAGACGGGCTTTTTGCACCCCACCTACGTCTGCTTCACGGTGTACGACGCCGCCTTCGAGGGCATCTCCATCGCCTTCCCCAAGCAGAGCATGGACAACACCCTCGGCGAATACCTTGCAAAACTCGGGAAAAAGCAGCTTCGCATTGCCGAAACGGAGAAATACGCGCACGTGACGTTCTTCTTCAACGGGGGCGTCGAGGCGCCCAACGAGAACGAGGTGCGCGTCCTTATAAATTCTCCCAAGGTGGCGACCTACGACCTGCAGCCCGAGATGAGTGCGCCCGAAGTGACCGAGCGCGTCCTTCAAGAGCTCTCCACGGGTGAGTACGACGTGATGATCCTGAACTTCGCCAACTGCGATATGGTGGGCCATACCGGCGTCATTCCCGCAGCCGTCAAGGCGGTGCATACCGTCGATGAATGTGTGCAGAAGGTCGTCGACAAGATCCTCTCCATGGGCGGGTCCCTTCTTCTCACGGCCGACCACGGCAACGCCGATAAGATGCTCGCCGAGGACGGTTCCCCCTTCACTGCGCATACGACCAACCCCGTTCCCGTCGTGCTCATTTCCGAGAAATTGAAGGACGTGAAGCTGCGCGAGGACGGCATTCTCGCCGACCTTGCCCCCACGCTTCTCGACGTAATGGGCCTGCCTATTCCCCCCGAGATGACGGGCAGAAGTTTGATCGTTCGGTAAACTTAGGTAAATATAACGGCGGGGCGCTAAGTGGCGCCCCGCCGATTTTTTGTTATAATACGCGATATCCCATCGAATTCAGCCAATCTTTTGCCAAGAGCGCCTTATTCCAAAAATCTACGTCGGGATGTTTTTCGGGGACGTAGACAAGGCAAACCGGCGTACCTTCTTTGTCCGGATAACCGAAATCGACGCGTTCAAAGTACCCCATGTCCAAAATCGCCCGCTCGATTTTATTTCGACATTCCTTGCAACGCGGAATGAGAACAAATAGGGTAATAGACGATTCTCTTTCGTAGTTGATTTTATCCCATTTCATATCTATATTTTATACGAGAATTTCTCGTGTGTCAAGTGAATCACGAAAATTTCTCGTATTCTATAAATATGGATACGCCAATGGCAGAAAGGCTTCGTGAAGTCCGCACGGAGGCGGGGCTCACACAGGCAAAATTCGGCGATGCGCTCTCCGTTTCGCAGGACACCGTCTCCCTTTGGGAAAAGGGGCGCAGTGTTCCGACGACCGAGACGCTTGCTTTGATTTGTAAAACGTTCAACGTCTCCGCAGATTATTTGCTCGGGCTAAAAGATTATTAAATCAAATGAAGATTATTTTGGCAGAACGGTTGAAAGAACTGCGCGCGCAACATGGTCTCTCGCAGAAAGAGCTCGCGGAAGCGCTCGGGATCAACAGCGTGACCTACCTTCACTACGAAAAGGGGCATCATGAGCCGCCGCTTGCTCTTCTTGCGGATATTGCAAAATTTTACGACGAGACGGTGGATTATCTCCTCGGACTTGAAGATTGACGGAGTTGTATGAACACGGTCATGGCAGAACGGCTTCGCGAAATCCGAACGGAAGCGGGACTTACACAAGCGAAATTCGGAGAAATGCTCTCCGTCTCGCAGGATACCGTCTCTCTTTGGGAGAAGGGGCGCAGTGTTCCGACGACCGATACGCTTGCTTTGATCTGTAAAACGTTCAATGTCTCCGCAGACTATCTGCTCGGACTCAAAGATTATTGAAAATATAACGGCGGGGCGCCAAGTGGCGCCCCGCCGATTTCGTTATAATACGCGGTAACCCATAGCATCCAGCCACTCCTTCGCACGGAGCGCCTTCTTCCAAAAATCTACATCGGGATGCTTTTCGGGGTCGTATATGAGGGAGACGGGCGAGCCTTCACGGCGCGGATACCCCACTTCCACCCGTTCAAAACAACCCATATTCAAGAGCGCCCGCTCGATCCGATCCCGACATTCCTTGCATTGCGGAATGAGCACGAAAAGAACGATCTCGGCCTCCTCCCCGTTTTGCACTTCTACACACTTCATATTTGTTATTCTACTCTAATAATAATTAGAAGTCAAGCCCCTCATACTAATTTTTATTAGAATTTGTGTATGGAAGTTTTCGACCGAAGTGCTTTCTCCGAACGGCTGAAACATCTTCGCATGGAAAAAAATATCGGGCAGAATGCGCTTGCGGAGGAGTTGAAGGTGAGCAACGCCTCGATCAGCTATTGGGAGACGGGAAAGCAGATCCCCTCCGCGGAGGTGATCTTTAAGCTCGCCAAATATTTTGCGGTCTCCGCAGACTATCTGCTTGGCTTGAAGGATTATTAAAACCCGGAAGACTTCGTATGAGGGGTAGGGCTTACCCCTTTTTAAGGAGGAGGCTCCGCCGAAGGCGGTGGTGGGGGTTTGGCTTCTATATAACTTGCGCGAGCAGGGTTCCCCTGCGCGGGGCGGCATGACGCGGGTGCCCCGTGGTCCGGTCGAGCGTCATTCTGCCCCGACCGAAGCTTCTATTTGTACACTAAGGTCGGCACGAGCGGTCACCGACCGCGAAGTAGCCGTTCGGGTCTATACGGCTGTGCGCGGAAGCGACTCTCCGAAGAATCCACGCATACGAAGTCCGTGTTTTCATTTTCGGGATGCTTCGGGGATGGGCTCTTTCGGACATGGTATAGCCGTTTCGCCTCAGCATGACGCGTTGCCAGTTACCGTTAAAACGCGGAGAAGCAAGCAAGACGAGGAGTGCGAGGCTTTTCGCAGCCAAGCGTCATTCTGAGCCGAACGATTATCATGAAAGCACAATAGCTACTCTCCGAAGAATGCCCGTAAACGAAGTCCGTGTTTTCATCTTCGGGATTCTTCGAGGATAGGCCACCGTGGACTGCGTAATGCAATTCGGCTCAGAATGACGCGCTTGACGGTGCGTAGGATTGCGCCGCTTATACGCGTTTTGTAAAATGAAAACATCAAAAAACCGACCCGAGCGGGTCGGCTTTTTTAATAAGTAATCTTAGCCCTCCTGAAGGCCGCACAGCTCGAGGAAGGTATCCTTTGTATCGTCGTCGGCAAGGAAGCTGATCACGTGATCGATGGTCTTCTTCAAAATTTTCAAGCTGACGAAAGGGATATCGCAGTCGAAGTTGAGGAAATGATCTTCATTGTCGAGATAAGCTCTCCAGAAGAGACATTCCTGATTGTAGTCGTTGATGAGAGAGAGCGCGTGCCCTGTGGGTTGAACTGTATCGTACATGATGCTCATAAGGAGCAACCCATGTCCGCTAAAGGTAACTGTCAGCAACGCACCGTCCTGCTTCATATAGGAAACATCGCCGGACAAGTGGCAGCTCGCTCCATCGTACTTCGCTTCAAGCTTGATCCCCTTCTTCTTGAAATACTTGAGGATGATCTTTGCGCCCTTTTGCATGATCTTCTTCTCGTTTGCCATATTCTTCTCCTTTTGTAAAAAAATTTAATTCACCCCGGGCCGCAGCGGCGACCCCTTGTGGCTATGGGAAATTATACCAAACTGCCCGATAATTGTCAAGTACTTTTAAGAAATTCGTGCAAATAGGGCACCGCGGCCGAATTTTTTCCGTTACATATCCTTCATGCCGCGCTTGCCCCTATAAAGGCGCTTCACGGACGTGCGGTGTTCTTCCCCCGAAAAGAGGCGCAGAATGTTCTTCCTGTGGGCGAACCAAGGGAGGAAATTGAGGGCGAGAAGGAGCATGAAGATGGCGACCGTCCAGCCGCAGAGCATTTCGTTTTCGTAGCGGAGGACGAAGATGCACGCCTGCCAGACGGTGAGCCCCGTAACGCCCAGAAGAGAGCCCATCGAGCCCCACTCGGTAAGGCCGATATAGAGGAGCACGCCAAGGAGTGCACCCACGGCCGCAAAGGCGTAGTAGCCGTTTTCGCAGGGGAGGGAGAAGGTGAAGAGCCCGAGCGTGGAGGCAATGCCCTTTCCCCCCTTGAACTTCATCGTCACGGGGTAGATGTGGCCGAGGATGACGAACAGCCCGCAAAAATAGCGCGTGAAGTCCGAGACCGCGACATGGGTGCCTGCAAAGACGTATTCCCGGAAGATGAAGTAGGAGATGAGGGCGGGAAGCCCCCCCTTGCAGGCGTCGAGAATAAAGTTCGCGAGCCCCACCTTGAGCCCGAACTCGCGGCTGATATTCATCGTGCCGGGGTTGCCGCTTCCGATCTTTCGCACGTCTTTATGGCGTGCTTGGGCGAGGACGACGGCGAAATTGAAGCACCCGATGAAGTAGCATAAAACTGCCATGAGGAGCAGCCAATACCACAAGTTTTGAAAGGAGAGCTCCTTCATTCCTTCTCCTTCTTGCTCTGCGCCCTGATCCTGATCGGCGTGCCCGAAAAATCGTACGCCTCGCGGATGACGTTCTCGAGATAGCGTTCGTAAGAAAAGTGCAGAAGCGTCTCGTCGTTGACGTTGAGAACAAACAGGGGCGGACAGACGGAGACCTGCGCGCTGTAGTAGAGCTTGAGGCGGCGCCCGAGATAGCTCGGCGGTTCGCTGATGCGCATGGCGTCGATGAGAAGATCGTTGAGCGCCCCCGTCGAGACGCGGAAGCAGGCATGTGCATACACTTCTTCGGCGAGGGAGAGAAGCTTTTCCACGCGCTGGCCCGTCTTTGCCGAGATATAGACGGACTTATAGTAGCTCATGAATTTGAGATCTTCGGCAAGTTTTTTCTCAAACTCGCGAATGGTGTGGGTATCCTTTTCGATCGTGTCCCACTTGTTCATGACGATAAGAGAGGGCTTGCCCTGCTCGTGCACGTAGCCGATGATCTTCACGTCCTGCTCGGTGAGCCCTTCTCCCGCATCCACGACGAGAAGGCACACGTCCGCCCGCCGCACGGCGTCAAAGGCGCGCAGAACAGAATAGTACTCGACGTCGTCTTCCACCGAGCGCTTCCTGCGGATGCCCGCCGTATCGATGATGGTATACTGCTTGCCGTCATGCTCGAAGCGGGTATCGATGGCATCGCGCGTGGTCCCCGCAATGGGGGTGACGATGGTGCGCTCCTGCCCTAAAATTCTGTTGACGAGGGAAGATTTCCCCGCATTGGGTTTTCCGACGACGGCAATTTTCAGGCCGCCCATGTCCGAGGTCTCCCCCTTCGGAAAGAACTCCACGGCCTTATCGAGGACATCGCCGATGCCCGTGCCGTGCTCCGAGGAGATGGGATAGGGTTCTCCCAGCCCCAAGCTGTAAAATTCAAAGACCTTGTCGGGCGAATAGTCGTCCACCTTATTGACGACGAGGACGACGGGCTTTTTGGAGCGGCGGAGAAGATCGGCAACGTCGCTGTCCGACGAAGTGAGCCCCTCCTTCGCGTCCGTAAAGAACAGGATGACGTCGGCCGTATCGATGGCGAGCGAGGCCTGCAGGGCGATCTGCTTCCACATGGTATCCTCGCTCTTCAGCTCGATCCCCCCCGTATCGATGAGGGTGAAGGGCCGCGAGCGCCATTCCGCGTCTACGGTGATACGGTCGCGCGTGACGCCCGGCCTGTTTTCGGTGATGGAAATTTTTCTGCCGGCGACCCTGTTGAAGAAGGTACTCTTCCCCACATTGGGCCTTCCGACGATGGCAACGACGGGAGCCATAGCTCTCTCCTTAAAATGATATTACAGGGTGAATCCGAGAACGATGCCCACGACAAAGATGATGAGCAGGATGACGTAGAGAACTTTGAAAAAGGCGCCGCGCTTTCTCGCAAAGTACCATGCGGGAAGGGCGAGGGCGAGCACCATGAGGACCTCGGCGACCACCGAGGCGATGTCCGCGATCTGAATGCCGAGATCCCCCGCAAATTTGCGCAGGATGGGGCCGATCAGGAACAAGAGCACCGAAAGAAAGAGGGCGAGAAACGCGATGAGATCGGTAAACCTCGACTTCTTCACGGGCTGATTCCCTTTGTTCTTTTTTGCCATGATATGTACCTCTGAAAATAATTTTATTGCTTGCTTTCCTTGCGAACGATCTCGAGGATTTTAGCGAAGACCTCGGGCATGGGTGCCTCGAATGTCATCACCTTCCCCGTTCTCGGGTGGGTGAGGGTGAGGCGGAAGGCGTGCAGGAGCTGCCCCTCGAGCGAAAAGCGCTGCTTCGCAAAGCCGTATAATTTATCCCCCACGACGGGGTGCCCCATGTATTTTGCATGCACGCGGATCTGGTGCGTGCGGCCCGTCTTCAGTGAGAAGCGGGCGAGCGTGTTCTGTTTGAAGCGCTCTTGCACAAAGAAATCTGACTCGGCACGGCGGCCCTCCCCCGCGGGAAGCACGGCCTGGCGCAGTCTGTTCTTCGGATCCCGCCCCATCTGCGTGACGATCGTGCCCTCATCTTCCTTGACGACCCCTTCCAGAAGGGCGAGATATTCGCGCTTTGCCGTCTTTTCGGAAATCTGTTTGGAGAGGGAGAGGTGGGCCATATCGTTTTTGGCGACGACGAGAAGCCCCGAGGTCTCCTTGTCGATACGGTGGACGATGCCCGGCCGCAATTCCCCGTTGATGCCGCTGAGCGAGCTGAGCCGATACAAAAGCGCGTTGACGAGGGTGCCCTCGTAGTTGCCCGCGCCCGCATGCACCGTCATTCCCTGCGGCTTATTGACGACGGCGATATCCTCATCCTCATAGACGATCTCGATGGGGATATCCTCGGGCTTTGCGGCGATGGGAACGGGATCGGGGATGCAGATCTCCACCTTCTCCCCCGCTTTGAGCATCGTTCCCGCCTTCGCACCGACGCCGTTCACCCATACCATGTCCGCATCGGCGAGCTTTTTAACGGCAGAACGCGTTAAAGATGTGCGCTCGCTCAAAAAGACGTCCGCGCGGCAGGGGCTATCGGAAATAAACTCAAGCCTTTGCATGCTCGCTCTCTTTTTCCTGCCGCTTCTGCTCCTCGCGCCATTTCTTCTTGATGGGGAAGGCGGCAGAGGGGCCGATGAAGAGCAGGATGAAGATGAGTGCGACGGCGCCGATCGTGATACAGAAATCCGCAAAGTTGCACACGTTGAAAAACCTGAGGCCGATGAAATCGCGTACGGCGGGCTTGTCTGCAAGATCTGTGATGAAGAGCCGGTCGATAAAATTTCCCACGGCCCCCGATGCGATGCAGAAGAGGGAGAGCTGTGCGGGAAAGTTCTTCTTGAAGACGGTGAGCGATAAGACGACGAACAGCGCCGATACGATGGGCGTCACCACCATGATGACCGTCATGAAGACGTTGTTTCCGTTCCCGATCCCGAATGCGATGGAATCGTTGAGCGTGTAGGTCAGCCATACCCACTCGGGGATGAGGTCGATTTCCCTCCCCGCAAGATAAACCTGTGCGAAGATCTTGGTGACCTGATCGATGAAGAGCAAAATGAGTGCGACGAGAATGCAGATGAGAATGCGTTTTGTGCGTTTACGTTTTTCCTGTGTCATGAATTTTCCTCCATGAGGCCGAGCCCGCGGCAGAGCTTTGCAAGGTCCAAGGGCTGTTTGGGTGCGATCACATCGTCCATGTTGAAGCCCGTGGGCGCGTCGTCCTCTTCGCCGAGGCCGCGCCTGAGCTCCTCTGTATACCGCGCGAGCATGGCGGTCTCTTCACGGTCGGGATATTTTTCCCGGAGCATATCGAGAAGGCTTCTGCAGCGATCTGCAAGGAGGCTGAACTCCCGCCGCTCGACCTCGCGCTCCTGCATTTGCTCTGAGGAGCGGGTATCCCCCGCTTTTTTTGCGAGGATGAGCGCCTCTGCGATCTCTCCCCTCTCTTCCTCGAGCACAAGGTTGCGCGCCTTGAGGGCAGTGTTTTCCTCCTTGATGCGGGCGAGCTCCTCGTCCTTTTGGGCGAGAAGCGCTCCGTATTCGTTCTGTATCCTTGCTGCCAGTTTCTTTACACGGCGACCCGAATATAACATTATTTCCCCTTTCCGCGGCAAACCATGTCCGCCTTCAGAGCAAAGAGGGCGGGCGATAGGTCGACCTTATAGATATGCGGCATATCCCGCCGCGTATACTCCTCCCAAAAGCGCGACTTCTCCTTTTTGAAGCGCTCGGAATAGGTTGAGAGCGGTTCGCTCGTCCGCGTCCGTTTTCCGCCCGCAATGAGCGGCGAACGCAAATTTCTCGCTGTAAAATTTTCTATCGTCATGCGCTTCCACGTCTCGACGGGGTGAAACAGCTCCAGCGGAGCACTCTCGTCGATGTGCTCCCCCGCCCGCACGATGTAGTCGGCGATCGCCTTGCCCGTCGCCCTGTCGTAGATGCGGTAGACCTCTTTCTCGCCGGGGTTGGTGATCTTCTCCGTCGTATCCGAGAGCTTGATCTTGGGGATCTCTTTGTCCCCTTCGAACACCGCCGCGAGCTTATACACGCCGCCGAGTGCGGGAAGATCTGCGCTCGTGATGAGCTTCGTCCCCACGCCCCAGCTGTCGATCTTGGCGCCCTGTTCCTTCAAAGAAGCGATGGAATATTCGTCGAGATCTCCCGAGGCGCAGATGATGGCATTTTCAAAGCCCGCCTCGTCGAGCATCTTCCTCGCCCGCTTGGAAAGATAGGCAAGGTCCCCCGAATCGAGGCGGATGCCCTTCCCCTCATATCCCCTTTGGCGAAGCTCCTTAAAGACCTGTATGGCATTGGGAACGCCGCTCCGAAGGGTATCGTAGGTATCGACGAGAAGCAGGCAATTATCGGGGAAGCTTCTCGCATAGGCGCGGAAGGCCTCGAGTTCGTTTTCGAAATCCATCACCCAGCTGTGCGCCATCGTCCCCGAGACGGGAACGGAGAAGAGCTTGCCCGCGTAGACGTTGGAAGTCCCCACGCACCCGCCGATCATGGCAGCCCGTGCGCCGTAGATGCCCGCATCCGCGCCCTGTGCGCGGCGAAGACCGAACTCCATCACGCCCCCGCCCGCGGCGTCCACGATTTTCGCCGCCTTGGTCGCGATGAGCGTCTGGTGGTTGACAAACGTAAGAATTGCCGTCTCTACGAGTTGCGCCTGTATCATGGGCGCCTTGACGGTGAGAATGGGCTCGTAAGGGAAGACCATCTCCCCCTCTTCAACAGAGGTCACATCCCCCGTAAAGCGGAGCCCGGCGAGATAGGCGAGGTATTCCTCCGAAAAGCACCCGAGCGAGCGAAGATAGGCGATATCGTCCTCGGTGAAGTGCAGGTTTTCGAGATAGTCTGCGACCTGCTCCATACCGGCTGCGACGGAGTAGGTGATGAGCTTATTGGGGCGGAAGAAGACATCGAAGACGGCGAGCTTTTCGTGGCGGCCCTCGTTGAAATATCCCTGCCCCATCGTGATCTCATAGAGATCGGTGAGGAGCGTAAGATTTCTCATTGTTTGCCCTCCGGGCCGTGTTTCCCGCCGTCGAGCGGGGCAGGGCGCGGGCGCTCCGTCCCCTCATCGGAAGCGCTCTCTTCCCCCTTTGTCTCGGACATGCCCCCCTTCTTTTTCTTCTTGGATTTCTCGGGGCGGGGCGGATAGTTGCTCCCGAACATGTTGATCTTGGAGAAGTAGGGCTGCGCCTTCTTGCTATAGGAGAGAAACTTTGTGATGCCGCAGGGGTCCCCTTTCCTGCTCCCGATGAAGGCATCCTCCCGCACATAGTTGACGATGAGAAGCACGAGGATGGCGATGATCCCGCCGCCCGAAAGCAGGATGGCGAAGAGCTCCGACCACATCACGCCGCCCGCATCGAGGATAAAGCTCGGGTCGCGCAAGGGCTCCATGAGCGCGCGGACGGTGCCGTACCACACGAAGTAGAGGCAAGTGGAAATGCCGTTGGGCTTGCTCTTCCTGAACCACGTAAAGGTGAAGAGGATCGCCCAGCCGATGAGGTTGAGCGTCATTTCATAGAAGAAGAAGGCATGGTGCCATTCGCCGACATCCTTGATATACACCGCCCAAGGGAACCACTGCTGCGCGGGATCGGTGATGAGGCCGCCGTATACTTCCTGATTGAAGAAATTCCCCCAGCGACCGATGGCCTGCGCGAACAAAATGTTGATGACGACGCAGTCTGCCGCGCGCAGGAAATTCACCTTGCAACACATGCACACGATGAACCCCGCGAGCACGCCGCCGATGACGCCGCCCGTGATGGAGAGCCCCGCCCAAGGGAAATCGAAGAAGGCTTTAAGGCCGAGATGAGGGTCGGTGAGGCAGGAAAAGAGCCGCGCCCCGATGATGGCGGACGGGATGCACACCACGAAAAGCAGGTAGATAAAGCCGCTGTCCATGTTGCGGCGCTTCATGAGAAGGGCGGAAAGGAGCGCCGCGATGACCATGCCGCATACGATCACGATCGCATAGTATTGGATCTGCAACGAAAACACGTAGACGCCCTTGTCGTACACGCCGAACAGAGGGTTCTTATCGAGCAAAATCGACTGCATATGCTTCTCCTTGTAAATAAACTGTTATTATTATAGACCGCGCGCAGGAAAAAGTCAACCTTCGCCGCCATGAATGCGCAAAAATTTTACCGTAAAATAAAACCCCGCCGCGGGGGGATCACTTAAGATCGAGCCTCAGGGGCTTTATGGCGCCGAGGGCGGGCAGGGCGAGGAAGAGGAGCGCGTAGTTTACGAGGCTGTTCCAGATCTGGCCGAGGAGCAGAAAACGGATGAAGAGATAGTTCCAAAAGTTGAGCGCCCCGCCGAACCTTTCCGCCGCTGCCTCCAGAACATCCTTCGGCATATAGATCTCAAGGCCGATATAGTACATGCCGAGGCTGTTCACCCCCGCCGAGCACAAGGTAAGGGTGAGGATACAGATGAGGGCGAGCTTGACATACCCGCTCCCTCTGAATTTGAAGGGAAGCTTCATCACGAGGCCCGCGATCAAAGCCATGAGCGCGCACGAGAGCGCCACCCACCAATAATAGGGATAGCCCGCGCTGTTCACGAGATATCCCACCCCGTCCCCCAAAAAGACGGCGGCAAAACCGAGGAAGGGGCCCAGGATCATTCCCGATAGGATGGAGGCAAAGACGGTGAAGGAGAACTGCACGGTCGCGAACTTGAGCTCGAACATATTCACCGCGATGCAAAGCGCTGCGATAACGCCCGCATAGGCAATGCGCGCGGCACTGCTCCTTTTTGCAAGGGTCTTGGAAAGAAAGGTCCGCGCCCAGAGAGAGGGCTGAGCGCTTTCCGAGCGCCCGTCTTCGGACATGGATGCCGCATTTTTCGTCTCTTGCATGTTTCTCACCTCCCTGAAATAAATTCTGCGCCGCGAAATATTTTGAAATATCCCTCATGCTTTCGCCCTTAATGATAGCACGACGCGGCGATTTAAGCAACCGTACATACATAATTTTTTTAATTTTCACAAAAGATGAAGATATGGTACTCGTCGTCATTCGCACCGCCATCATCTTCTTCGTGCTGCTTATCATCATGCGGCTCATGGGGAAGAGGCAGATCGGCGAGATGCAGCCCTTCGAACTCGTCATCACGCTGCTTATCGCCGAGCTCGCCTGCATCCCGATGTCGGATGCATCCATCCCGCTTTTGTACGGGCTCGTCTCCGTCGTGGCCATCTATGTCCTGCATGAGATCGTGACCCTTCTCGATCTCAAGGTGAAGCCCTTAAAGTCGCTCATCAGCGGGAAGCCCTCCCTCGTCATCAATAAAAACGGCATCGACGACTACCAGCTCAAGCGCAACAATCTCGATGTCTCCGACCTCATCGAAAGCCTGCGCACGGCGGGCTATTTTTCGCTCGATAGCATCGACTACGCCCTCTACGAATCCAACGGGCAATTCTCCGCCCTTCCCAAAAAGGATTATGAGGAAGCGCAGACTTCCCTCCCCCTCGTCATCATCGACAATGGGAAATTCGATAAAAAGAATCTGGAGCTCATCGGGCTGGATGAACAGTTCTTCCTCGATATCCTCGAAAAAGAGGGCGTGAAGAAGGTGAAACGCGTACTCGTGCTCACCGCCGACGGGACGGGAAAACTTTACCTGCAAGAAAAGGGAGAAAAATTCAAAACGCTCAGGATCGTATTCCCCGAAGGCAAAACCTGGTAGGAAGGCTTTACATATGGTGAAATCTCTTACGGCGATCGCCCTTGCGCTCGCCCTTCTCATCGGCCTCGGCGTCGGGGAATGGGTCTCGGTCGATAAGGAGTTCGGCGAATTCCACGAAGAGCTTTCTTCGCTCTACGACAAGGCGGAGGCAGGCGTTGCGAACGGGGAAGACGCCAAGGCGGTGCAGACTTCCTGGGAGAAGAAAAAAGAGACGCTGCATGTATGGATCCCCCATAGCGATATCACGCGCATCGACGACTATATGTCCGAGACGGTCCGGCTCGTCGCGGAGGGGAATTATTCGCTCGCGCTTCCCAAGATCGAGATCCTCATGCACCTTTCGAATTGCCTCCCCTCCACCTACAGCCCCGCGATCGAAAATATTTTTTAAGAAAGGCTCGGACTTCGTAGTTCGGGATGCTTCGGGGATTGGCCGCCGTGGACTGCGTAAGGCTTGGTCTGCTCAGCATGACGCGGTTGCCCCATTCGCGCGCGGCGGCATGGCGCAGTCGACGGGCACGGGGCCGCATGACGCGAGTAATGGGGAAAGGTTAAGCGTCATTCTGAGCCGATATGGTTTATACGACTGTCCGCGAAAGTTACTCTCCGAAGAATCCCCGCATACGAAGTCCGTGTTTTCAACCTCGGGATGCTTCGGGGATAAGCCGCCGTGGACTGCGTAAGGCTTGATCGGCTCAGCATGACGCGGCTGCCCCATTCGCGCGGGGAAGCATGGCGCGGGCGACGGGCACAAAGGCGGCATGGCGCTTCCCCTTGTTGCCTCATTTTTTTATTTCGAAAAATATCGAAATAAATGATTTTCATTGAATTTTTGAAAATTTCCGCGATTTTTTGCCATAATTCAATCATAAGCACACATGTGCAGACGTGCAAAGGATAAGCGCTTTTTTTCCGCCTCACATGCTCTTTTTTTATTACGGCTTGACAAATCCACCCTCTTTTCTTTATAATATCAGATATGAAAACCCAACGCAAAATGCGGATCTTTGCCTCCGTCTTCGATTGCCTGTTTCTCCTTGCGGGGAGCATTGCGGCCGTCGCGTTCGGCGCGGCGGGAACGGGCGTCGGCGAACGCTTCCTTTGGGCGAGCGAGGTGCTCGCCATCGCGGAGATGTGCTTTTTCGGCCTGTTCGTCGTCATCGAGACGATCTCGATGTTCAAGATATCCGATTCCACCTATCACACTGTGCTCATCGCCGTGTTTCTCCTTTGCTTCCATTTTACGGGCTACGATTTTCTGCGCATCATCTTCGACGAGGGAAGCATTCTCGTCCGAACTCTGGGGCCCGTCTTCCACTTCGCGTTTTTCTGCCTCACGGCCATCGCGCTGCTTTTCTTCTGGGATCATACTTTTGCGCTGAAGATCCCCCGCGCCCTCTTCCTCTATGCCGTCCTCTCGGCTTTGGTCGCGCTCGCCCTCTATGCCATCCTCTTTTCCTACGGGCTGCAGACGATCGCCTTCGCCCTCTTCTTGCTCCTTCTCGGGGTCGGTGTCTTCCTCGTTTTAAGGCGCATGGACAGCGCCCTGCGGTGCGATAAGACCTTCATCGTCTCCGAGGCCTTCCTCTACGCCCTGGCGGGTTCCCAGCTCACCTCTGAGATTTGCAGGGCCTTACACTACTCTGAATCGGGCGTTTTGTGCTTCCACGCCATCCCGATCATCCTCGTGTTCCTCTCCATCTACGCCGCCTTCGCCATGCGCACCGACCGCGAGGCGCTCAAGGCGAGCGAATACAAACTGCAATACGAGCGCATCAAGGCGCGTGCGCTCAAGGAACAGATCAAGCCCCACTTCATCTTCAATACCCTTGCCGCGATCCAATCGCTCTACCGCATCGGCACGAAGGAGGGCGACCGCGCCGTGACCCTGCTTTCCGGGCATTTGCGCACCAACATCGAGGCCGCGGATACCGACTTCATCCCCTTCGAGAAGGAACTCGACAACGTGCAGGTACTCGTCGACCTCGAGAATATGCGCCTCGGCAACGCCTTCAATATCATCTATGATATCGATTATGCCGATTTCGAGGTGCCCATCCTGTCCCTTCAGCCCTATATCGAGAACGCCATCAAGTACTCCCGCGTCAACGAAAAGGAGGATGGCTACATCCTCATCTCCACCCGCCTCGAGGGAGACAATATCATCCTCACCGTGACAGACAACGGCGTAGGGTTCGACCCCGCCGCCGTGAAGCCGACCTCGTGCGGGATCCGCAATTCCTCCGAACGCTTCTCCATGCTCATGGGCGTCACCCCCGAGATCGAGAGCGCCCCGGGGAAGGGCACGACCGTGCGGATCTGCCTCAAGAACAGCACCCCCCCCCATTCTCGATATATTGAGTGAAATCTATAAGGAGAGACTATGAAGATCATCATCGTTGATGACGAAATGGTTGCGCACCACACCTTCCTTTCCGACGTCATCGGAAAGACGGACGCCGAATACCGCTTCTTCAAGGACGACGAGAAGGAGATCCTCGACTATGTTCAAAAGAACAGCGTCTCGGCGGCATTTTTGGATATCAGCATGCCCCATATAAGCGGCTTCGAGCTCGCAGAAAAGCTCATTGCCGTAAACGGGGAGATCAAGCTCGTGTTCGTCACCGGATTGAGCGCGAAGCTTTCCGATCTCGAGGGCGAAGTCCGCGCGCACACCGTGGGGTTCCTCTACAAACCCTACGATGCGGAAAAGCTGCGCAGTCTCATCGCCGTCATCGAGCGCGGCGCGCCGCGGCTCACCGTGCGCATGTTCGGCTCCTTCGATTGCTTCGTCGGGGAAAATCCCGTGCGCTTCTCTTCCAATAAGTCGAAGGAGCTCTTCGCGCTGCTCCTTGCCTACAACGGAAAATCGCTCTCCATGGCGGATACCATCTCCCAGCTCTGGCCCGACCTCGATATCGATAAGAGCAAGATCTTATACCGCGACGCGGTGTGGCGGCTGAGAAAGACGCTCCGCCAGATCGGGATCGAATGTGTGGAGTTCGCCCGCGCCTGCCTCTTTCTCAAAAAGGACGATATCCAATGCGACTATTGGGACTATCTTCGCGGCCTTCCCGCAGAGTATAACGGCGAGTTCTGCAAATCCTACGATTGGTCGATCGAATACCTCGCCGCCCTCGATCGGATCGATCGCCGCTAAACGATTTCATATGAAAGACCCCCGTACCATGTCCGAGGTGCGGGGGTCATATTTTTTGTCTGTTACATGTTTTCGCGGGCATTCGCAAGCATGAGCTTGATCCTGTTTTCCTGATTGACTTTCGTGGCCGAGGGATCGAAATCGACGGGCACGATGTTGGCATTCGGGCAAAGCTCCTTCACCCGCTTTGCGGCTCCCTTGCCGGCGATGTGGTTGGGAAGGCACCCGAAGGGCTGTGCGCAGACGATGTTCTCCGTCCCCGATGTGGCGAGCGCCGCCATCTCGGCGGGGATGAGCCAGCCCTCGCCCATCTTCACCCCTTGGCTGATCACCTTGTCGGCAAGGCGGCGAAGCTCCTCAAAATCGTGCATGGGTTCGAATCTTCCATGCTTTTTCATGAGGGCGTTGATCTTTTTCTGCTTCCCGTACAAAAAGCGGTAGGCAAGGCGGAAGAGCAAGGTGGAAATACTTCTCTTGCCGTAGAGCTTTGCATCGTTCAGATTATTGACGACGCAGTAGAGGATGAAGTCCATGAGGGCGGGCACGACGGGTTCGCACCCCTCCGAGAGCAGGAACTCCTCGAGATGGGAATTGCCGAGCGGAGAATACTTCACATAGATCTCGCCGACGATGCCCACCTTGATCTTCTTCTCCCCAGTCACGGGGACGGCCGCAAAAGCTTGCAAAATACGCAGAGCATTGCTCCTTAAGTTGCGGTACTTCTTCGTATCGAAAGCGGCATAGAGCCATGAAAAGAGCTCCTCGCGAACTTTCTCGCACGTCCCTTCGCTGCACGCATAGGGCTTGGTACGGTTGAAACAAGTCATGATGAGATCGCCGTAAAAGATGGCATAGGCGAACTTTATGATGTCGGATAGGGTGAGCTTGAGGCCGCTGTCCCTTTCCAGCCCCGAGAAATTGAGCGAAAGCACGGGCACCTGCGGAAATTCCGCCTTGAGGGCCTTGCGGATGAGAGGCAGATAGTTGCTCGCCCTGCACCCGCCGCCCGTCTGCGTGATGAGGACCGCCGTCTTGTCGGGGTCGTAGCGGCCGCTTTTCAGCGCGTCGAGGTACTGCCCGATGACGCAGAGCGCGGGGAAACAGGTATCGTTGTGCACGTGCCTTAAGCCCTCGTCGATGACCTGCCTTCCGTCGCTGTGCAAGATCTCGATGTTGTAGCCGTCCTTTGCCAAGATATGGGTTAACAGACCAAAATGCCACGGAAGCATATCGGGTGCGAGGATGATATAGTCCTTCTTCATCTCGGGGGTAAAGACGGGATGCTTTTCGCGAAGGTCCACCCGCTCGCGTTTTTCCTTGCTCATTGCCTCCTCCTTGCCTGCTCCTCGATGGCGGCGAGCATGGAACGAAGCCTGATCTTCACGACCCCTAAGTTGTTGATCTCATCGATCTTGATCTGCGTGTAGAGCTTGCCGCTTTTTTCGAGGATGGAACGCACTTCATCCGTCGTGATGGCGTCGATCCCGCACCCGAAGGAGACGAGTTGGACGAGGTTGAGATCGGGATGGCGGGTGCACAGCTCCGCAGCGCGGTAGAGGCGCGCATGATAGGTCCATTGGTTCAGGACGTTCACATCGACGAGCGGCGCTTCTTCGAAGATACTGTCCTCCGAGACAACGGCAAAGCCCAAAGAGCAGAGCAGCTTGTTGATGCCGTGATCGATCTCGGGGTCGGCGTGATAGGGCCTTCCCGCGAGAACGACGACCTGCCGCCCCGTCCGCTCCGCTTCGGCAATGATGCGTTTTCCTTCGGCCACGACCGCGACATGGTATGCCCGAAGTTTATTGAGCCCCGCGCGGTAGGCCCTTCTTATAAGGGGCAGCGAGAGCTTATATTTTGCGAGGGCGCGATGCAGTGACTTGACTGTGGCGGCCTCGCTGTTGGGGTCGAGATAGGGCGAGATGAAGTTCTCATCCGTCAGACGGCCGTTGCTCGCCTTCAGAAGCTCGGCATAGTAGGCGACGACGGGGCAGTTGTAGTGGTTCACACTGTCGTGCTCGTCCAGATTATAGCTCTCGCAGGGATAGAAGATGAAGTCCACCCCACGATCGAGCAGAGATTCGACGTGCCCGTGCATGAGTTTGGCGGGATAGCAGACGGTGTCGCTCGCGACGGTGTGCTGGCCACGGTAGTAGAGCTCGCGCGAGCTCCTTTCGGAGAGTACGACTTCGAACCCGCACGCCTCGAAAAATCCCGTCCAAAGCGGGAGCTGTTCGAACATGACGAGCTGCATGGGAAGCCCCACCCTCGCCCGCTTCTTCTCCTTGGGCGTGGGAAGGCCGCGCAGGTATTCGTATTTGAAGGCGAAAAGATCGAGCGGCTGCACGGGCGCTTTGAGCCCCGCACCCCTCTCGCACTTGTTCCCCGAGATAAATCTCCGCCCGTCCGAGAAGGTAAGAATGTTGATATTGCAGTGGGAAGTGCACCCCTTGCAGATGGTGGAGCGGCTGTCGTAAGTGAAGTTCTCGAGCTCCGAGGCCGATACCATGTCCGAGATGAGCGTATCGCTTCGCGTGTTTTCCATGGCGTAGAGCGCCGCACCGAACGCCCCCATCAGTCCCGCGATCGCAGGGCGGATGACCTCTTTTTGCGTCTCGATCTCGAAGCTGCGGAGCACGGCATCGTTCAAAAAGGTCCCCCCTTGCACGACGATGTGCTCGCCGAGCTCCTGCGGCGTACGGGCACGGATGACCTTATAGATGGCGTTTTTGACGATGGAGGAAGAGAGGCCCGCGGAGATATCTTCTACGCTTGCCCCCTCCTTTTGCGCCTGCTTGACGGAGCTGTTCATGAACACCGTACAGCGCGAGCCAAGCTCCACCGGCCGCTTGGCGAACAGCCCGAGGCGGGAAAATTCTTCGATCTCCATGCCCATGGCCTTCGCAAATGTCTCGATAAAGGAGCCGCAGCCCGAGGAGCACGCCTCGTTGAGCATGATGGAATCGATCGCCCCGCTCTTCACCTTGAAGCACTTGATATCCTGCCCGCCGATATCGATGATAAAATCCACATCGGGATTGAAATGCAGGGCTGCCTTGAAGTGCGCCATCGTCTCGACGATGCCGAAATCCAGTTTCAGGGCCGCCTTCATCATATCCTCGCCGTAGCCGGTGACGCAGGCGCCGCGGATGACGATGCGGCCGCCCATGAGTTTATAGAGCTCTTTCAGCTTGCCCGCGACGATCTCGAGCGGACGGCCGTTGTTGCTCTGATAGTGGGAATACAAGATCTTACAGGAAGGGGTGATGAGGATGAGCTTGGTCGTCGTCGAGCCCGAGTCGATGCCGAGATAGGCATCCCCCTCATAGGTGAGGATATTCTCGAATGCGAGATCGCTCCGCATATGGCGCTTCGTGAATGCGTCGTATTCCTCCTGCGAGGAAAAGAGCGGGCGCCCGACGCGGACGTTCCCCTCCGTCTTTATCGAACGGATGCGTCCGATGATGGTATCGAGGGGCTCTTCGTGCGCCCCTTTCGCGGACATGGCTGCCCCGATCGCCATGAAGTGCGGGGCGGTTTCGGGGAATATGGCATGCTCGTCGTCGAGACCGAGCGTCTCTTTGAACGCCTTGCGAAGCCCCTTGAGGAAGTAGAGCGGACCGCCGAGAAAGAGCACCTTCCCGCAGATCCTGCGCCCCTGTGCGAGGCCCGCGACGGTCTGGTCGACGACGGCGCGGAAGATGGAAGCGGCGATATCCTCCTTCTTCGCCCCCTGGTTGAGAAGGGGCTGGATATCCGATTTCGCAAAGACGCCGCAACGGGAAGCGATGGGATAGATGCGCTCCGCCTTGAGGGAGAGCGCGTCCATTTCCTCGACGGAAAGATCGAGGAGGGTCGCCATTTGGTCGATGAACGCCCCCGTTCCGCCCGCGCAGCTGCCGTTCATGCGCTGTTCGGTACCGCCCGTCACGAAGACGATCTTTGCATCCTCGCCGCCGAGTTCCACCGCAGCATCCGCATCGGGATAGAGCTTCCTGATCGCAGTATATGCCGCCTGCACTTCCTGCACGAAATCCATCTTGCCCCGCTCGGCAAGGCCGAGGCCCGCTGAACCCGTGATATTCACGCGGAAAACATTCCCGAAGGCGCGGATCTTTTCCAGCTCCTCGAGAACACACTCCTTCACCCGGGAATAATGCCGTACGTAACTCGAATATAAAATTTTATCCTCTTCGCCGAGCAAGCACAGCTTGACTGTGGTCGACCCGACGTCGATCCCGAGCAAATAAGCCATATCTCTTCCTATGTGAAATGATCGTTCCGTAAAGAGTATTATAACACAGCTTTTGGAAAAAGACAACTATTCTTGGCGGTGGATAAATGGAAAAAAGCGGAGCAAATGCCCCGCCTATGTGATACTTTTTTCAGACGACGCCCTGTGCCATCATTGCATCGGCCACCTTACAGAATCCCGCAATGTTGGCCCCAGCGACATAGTCCCCGTCGAGAGAGTATTCCCGCGCCGCCTCGTCCATACTGCGGTAGATGCCCGACATGATGCTCCTGAGCTTGGCGTCTACTTCCTCAAACGTCCAGAACATCCTCCCGCTCGACTGGGCCATCTCGAGCGCACTCGTCGCAACGCCGCCCGCATTTGCCGCCTTCGCGGGAAGAAATACGACGCCCGCCTTTCTGAAGGCCTCGATCGCCTCGAGCGTCGTGGGCATATTCGCCCCTTCGCCGATGAGCTTGACGCCGTTTTTGATGAGCGCCTTTGCGCTATGGAGATCGATCTCGTTCTGCGTGGCGCAGGGCAGGGCGATATCGCACGGGATGTTCCAGATCCCGCGGCAACCTTCGTGGTAAGAAGCCCCCTTCACGCGCTCCGCATATTCGCGGATACGGCCGCGCTCCACTTCCTTGATTTGCTTGATGACGGCGAGATCGATGCCACCCATGTCCGCGATATAGCCGTCGGAATCGTACATCGCCACCACTTTTGCACCGAGGGAAAGCGCCTTCTCGCAGGCGTAGATGGCGACGTTCCCCGACCCCGAGACGATCACTCGCTTCCCCTTTAGAGAATCGCCGCGGTGGCCGAGCGCCTCTTCGACCATATAGACGAGGCCGTACCCCGTCGCTTCCTTGCGCACGAGGCTTCCGCCGTAGGAGAGCCCTCTCCCCGTGAGAACACCCACGTGTTCGCCCCGGATGCGTTTGTATTGCCCGAAAAGATAACCGATCTCGCGGCTCCCGACGCCGATATCCCCCGCAGGCACATCGGCATCCTGCCCGAGATGGCGATAGAGCTCGGTCATGAAGCTCTGGCAAAAGCGCATGATCTCCCCTTCGCTCTTGCCCTTGGGGTCGAAGTCCGATCCCCCCTTCCCGCCGCCGATGGGAAGCCCCGTCAAGCTGTTCTTCAGAACCTGCTCGATCCCGAGAAATTTGATGATGGAAAGATCGACGGAAGGGTGAAACCTCAGTCCCCCCTTATACGGTCCGATCGCACTGTTGAATTGCACACGGTAGCCGCGATCGACGCGTACCATGCCCGCATCATCCACCCACGGAACGCGAAACATGACCACGCGCTCGGGCTCGACGAACCGCTCCAGAAGGCCGGCTCTTTCGTACTCGGGATGGCGCTCGAAAACGGGCTCGAGACAGGACAGGATCTCCGTCGCCGCCTGCACGAATTCGGGCTCGTTCGCATTCTTTTTCTTTAGCTCGTTCAATACGCTGCTTACATAATCCATATTCTTTTCCGCCTTGCAAAAGGTTTCTGCCTGATAAAGACAAAGGATATTATAGCATATATCCCGGCAAATTGCAACCGCGAAGATGGCAAGTCTTGGTGCGGAATTTGTAAATTTTCCCCCTTCTTTCCCCAACGCGCAAATATCTGAAATCCATGCAAAAAACGCTTGCTTTTTTTTGCGGCATGTTGTAAAATAAACTCATCGGCGCTTCCGTAGTTAAATGGATATAACAAGCCGCACCTTCGGGCTAGTTATGGGTTCGCCCGACGCAAAGCGGCGCACGAGCATTCCAATAAAATACATTCAAAGCGACCTGCTTATAATGCGAAGTATTCCCGTCGGAACGGGAAGCGAACAACAAAATTGCATATTCTGCTTCCGTAGTTAAATGGATATAATAAGCCCCTCCTAAGGGCTAGTTATGGGTTCGATTCCCGTCGGGAGTACCACAAAAGTCTCGTGCCGTTTTCGGCACGAGGTTTTTGTATTCCCGACGAGGAAG
>CANQCA010000004.1 GCA_947589585.1 uncultured Clostridia bacterium | reverse complement strand
CTGCGGCGCCTGTACGAGACGCAAAAGGGAGAGCGACGTGACCGATTTTCCGCAACCGCTCTCGCCCACGACGCCTACCGTGGAGTGTGCGGGGATATCGAAACTCACCCCGTCCACCGCCTTGACAGTACCCGTATCTGTGAAAAAGAAGGTGTGGAGATCGTCGAATTCGACCACGTTCCTCTCGTCGCGCATCGTGACGAGGTATTCCGATTCCGGAATATGTTTGCGCTTTTTCAGCTTTTCGTAGTAGCGGATCTGCTTTTTATTATACTTAACGATTTGGCGGGATTCTTTGAACCCGATATAGCTACTTTTCTTGTCTTTCTTGTCTTTCATATCTCACTCCTGCGGATAGAGATGGCAAGCGCACGAATGCCCCGCCTCGTACTCGCGGTACACGGGCGTCTGCGTTTTGCAGATCTCCATACATTCGGGGCAACGGGTGTGGAAACGGCAACCGGAAGGCGGGTTCGCGGGGCTCGGGATAGAACCCTGCAAAATGATCCTTTCGCGCTTGCTGCGCGGATCGGGGACGGGAACGGCGGAGAGGAGAGACTTTGTATACGGGTGCATGGGGTTGTTGAATATGCGCTCCGTAGAGCCGCACTCCACCATGCTGCCGAGATACATGACGCCGACGTCATCCGACACGTGTTGCACGACGGACAAATCGTGGGAGATGAACATATATGCAAGTTGCATCTCCTTTTGAAGTTCCCGCAACAAGTTGAGGATCTGCGCCTGAATGGACACATCGAGCGCGGAGACGGGCTCGTCGCACACGACGAATTTGGGCTTGACGGCGAGCGCCCGCGCGATGCAGATGCGCTGCCGCTGTCCGCCTGAAAACTCGTAGGGGTAACGCTCGTAATATTGCGGTTGAAGCCCGCAACGCTCCATGAGGTTGACGACGTAATCCTTGATTTCTTTGTGCGGCACGATCTTGTGCACCGCAACGCCTTCGCCGATGATCCCCCCCACCGTAAAGCGCGGCGAGAGTGAGGAATACGGATCCTGAAAGATGACCTGCATATCCTTGCGGATGGTATTCATCTGCCGATCGCCGTATTTCGTGATATCCTTTCCATCGAAATACACTTCGCCTGCCGTTTTATCGTACAGACCGAGAAGCGTTCTTCCCAGCGTCGTCTTGCCGCAGCCCGACTCGCCGACGACGCCAAGCGTTTTTCCGTACGGAATACGCAAGGAAACATCGTCCACCGCTTTGAGATAGCGAATGGGCTGACCGATGAGGTTGGTTTCGACAGGGAAGTACTTTTTTAAGTGGTTGACGATGAGGATATTTTCCTTGAGCTCCTCCTCCGTCGGCGGCGCACTCTCGTAATCGAAGAGCGACGCGCGGGGGATCCCCGCTTGAAAGAGCTTTTTTGCCCCCACGACGAAGGGATTTTCCTTTTTGGGAGCAGCGGGAGCTTCCTCCCCTTTCACTTCTGCCTGCGCCTGTTCTTGCGCCTGTTCTTGCAATTCCTCTTGCACTTGTTCTTTCATGTCCCTTTCCTACTTCTTCATCTTGGGGTCAAATGCATCCCGAAGCCCGTCGCCGACAAAGTTGAAGCTCAACACGGCAAGCATAATACAAATTCCGGGAGGGCCCCAAATGTGGAAGTGATACTGCAACGTGTTGAAATCGCGCAGCGCCTGTATGATATTCCCCCACGTCGCGTACGGGATGGGAACGCCGAGCCCGAGATAGGAGAGCGTGGACTCCGTGAGGATAATTCCGCCGAGCCCGAGCGTCATCTGCACGATGAGGAGGGGCAAGACGTTGGGAATGAGGTGTAGGAAGATCTTTCGTCGCGCCGGAACGCCCATGGAGCGCTCCGCCAACATAAACTCCTGTTCTCGTAGGGACAAGATCTGCCCTCGTACCAACCGTGCCGTTCCCGACCACCCGAAAAACACGAGCACCAGACATAGCCAATAGATACGTGCGATGCCGTTCACCTCGTTTGCCTGCAATATGGCGCTACATATGAGCAAAATGGGCATTTGCGGAATACAGTAGAAGATATCCACAATGCGCATGATGATTTGATCGACCCACTTCCCGAAATAGCCTGCGAGGCCTCCGAGAATGACGCCGACGATTGTCTCGAGCACGACGACGACAATACCGATGGTGAGCGAGATCTGCCCTCCGTACAGAACGCGGATGAGAACATCGCGCCCGTTTTCATCCGTTCCGAGCCAATGCTGTGCGCTCGGATACGCATTCCGGTTGATGGAGGCGGTGTACGTGATATCGTACATCGTGTAGTCCTCGCCATCTACGGTGTAGGTGATCGTCGTGGATTGTGTGTTCTCCCCGCCGTTGAGGTCAACGGTATCGTAGCTCATATCCGAAAAAAGCGGCCCGATGAAACAGACGAGATAGAGCACAAGGAGCGTAACAAGCCCGATGACGGAGAGTTTTGAGCGGAAAAACCGCTTGAGAACCAACCGTGCGGGGCTCAGGATCTTGACGCGCTCGGAGAGATCCTCCGTCTCTGCGGAAGTTTCGGCCTCTGCGGATACTGCTTCTGCGGGTACGGTTTCTGCGGATGCGGTTTCTGCGGTTTCGCCCTCCGAAAGAACGGGTTTGGTGTTTTCGGAATCTTCGGATATGCCCATTTCTTTGTTTTCCATATTTTCCTCCTAATTCCCGAGTTTTACGCGCGGATCGACGATGGCATAAAGGATATCCGAAAGGAAGATGCCGAGTACCGTTAAAACCGCGATAAATGTGTTGTAAGCCATGACAAACGGAATATCGCCCTGTGTGGTAGCCACATAAGACTGATACCCGATGCCCTGTATGCCGAAGATCTGCTCGATGATCATGGAACCGCAGAAGAGACCCGCGAGGATACCGGAGAACATCGTGACGAGCGGAATGGCCGTGTTCTTGAAGGCGTGCTTATAGATGATGCTGCGCCTCTTTACGCCCTTTGCGCGCGCCGTGCGGATATAGTCCGCATTCAAGACCTCGAGCATATTCGTACGCGTATAGCGCATGAGACCGCCGAGGCTCAGTACGGTGCTGACAAAGATGGGCAAGACAAGATGCCACGCCTGATTCCAGAATAGATCCCATCCGCTGCCTATAAAGTTGGAGGATTGTAACCCGAGGCTTGCATCAAACCAGCCGAGATCCACCGCGAATACCTTGATGACAATACCCGAAAAGAAGAAGGACGGAAGGGAAATGCCGAGCATGGTAAACACGGTCGTGATATAATCCGTGGGCCCGTATTGGTTGACTGCCGCCTTGATGCCGAGCGGAAGTGCGATCCCGATCTGCAATACCGTAACGATGAGCGACATGATAAAGGAAATGGGAAGGGAATCTTTGATCTTCTCCGTGACGGAAGCTCCGTCGATAAAAGAATACCCGAAATCCCCTTGGAGCGCACTTCCCAGCCAATGGAAATACCCGGCGAATACATCCAAATCAAGACCGTACAGATGCTCAACGCGCGCCGCCTGTTCCTGCCAATTCGGATTGGTGGCAGATTGTGCCGCAAACTTGGTATAAACATAACTGTCCGGCATCAGGCGGAACAAAGCGTACGTGATGAAGGTCACACCGAATATGACGATGATGGAGATCAAGATACGCTTAACGATATATTTGAACATCCCTTTCTCCTTTCGTTACTTGCAATACTCGACCTTCCAAATCTCATCCATGGGGCTGCTGTAAGACGTGGGTTCTTGATTGAGCGTCTTTTCATCGATGACGCTCTTGTTGTAAACGTACAAGTCATTCCTCTGATAGAGCGGGAACTCTACGGCGAGCTCCATGAGCTTATCAAGCGCTTGGCGATAGATGGCGCTGCGGGCGGACTGCTCATTCACCGAACGGCCTTTGTCGATGAGATCGGAGAGGTCTTCGAGGATCTTATAATCCTCCGAAGCGAGTTCGCCACTGTTCGACTTGATCCAATCGTACCCCCATGCAAGGGTGTTCGTCGCCTTGGATTCCATGTGATAGACCTGGAACATATCGGGGTCGATGGTCGACGACCATGCGGCGCACCAGACCGCGAGGCTGCCCGTGGAGAGCTCGGTGAGGGCGCGGGAATTGGGGTTGATGGAGATCTGCCAGCCGTTGTCGTTGAGCACGTTGCAGGCGGCTTGAAGCGTTTGATAGGCGGGGTGATCGTCCGTGCCGCCGGCAATGGTAAAGGTGAACTTCAAGGGCTTCCAACCCGTATCCGTCTTGTACTCATAGGAACCGCTTGAGGTCACCCGAAGAGCATCCGCATCGCGCGCCATATCCATCCACTTGTTGTACTCTTTGAGGGAATCCTCCCTCTTTGCGGGATCGCTGTAATCGGTGTAGCTGAAGGAATACACCGCCTCGGGCTCCCACATGGTGCCATCCGAATTGTTATAGACCCAAGAGCAGGTCGTCATGGGACGGGTAAGGGTGCTTGAAAGCGTACCGGGGTAGTACGACCGCACGAGGCTCGCATCCATGACGGACATCATTGCTCTGCGGATGTAGATGTTCTGCACATATTTTGCGTTGATGCCGATATAGCCGTAGCCGTTCGTCTTGGTCATTGCCTGCGACAAGAAGTCAGAATGGCGAGAGACCTCGTTTTGGTTCTCGGGCGTCGCTCCGACATCGGCGTAGTCGATCTGCTGCGTTACAAGCGAGTTGAGCACGTTGGCGGTATCGACGATCTTGTAGCGCATATATTTGATCTTCACGTTGTTATCCTCGGTGGTCGTCTCCGCGAAGGTCGTGTAGAAGTAGGGATTGCGCTCGTAGTACACCATGCTGCCATCGTAGAAGTTGCCCGACGTGGTGCCGTTGAGGGTAGCGAAATCGGAAGCGCCAGAAATGTTGGTCGCCTTATAGATGCCCGCGCCCATCGGAACGTGGTTGCGCGCCTGCACGACCTGCGTCATGTAGCGGTAGTCGCCCATCGGGAAGCCGAAGCTGATAGCCTGCGTATCGTCGTACCCCGGTGTGCCGGGCGCGTTGAATGCATGATAGTCCACCGTCTCATCGTATTCGTTCGAGAGAGATGCGTCCGAATAATAGTGCATGGGCGCAACGGTAAACCCGAAGTTCCAGACTGCCTTGGGGTCGATGCCGTTTACGCGGATCTGCAGAACATCGTAACTTGCGTCGTACGCGGACTTCTGCTTGCTCTCTGCGGAGGAGACAAACTTATCGCCCTTGACGACCGTGATGCCATCGATGGTCTCGGGCGTATCGCCTTTCTCGATGTTCTCTTTGATGATCTTGCTCTTCTCTTCCGCCGTGATGTTGCTGCGAAGCGTAGAGCCGGACGCCCAGCTCATGACCTCGACAAACTTGGTGAGAGAACCGCGCCCGTTGCCTGCGGAAGCGGTGTTACCCTGATAATATTCAAAGACGAAATCCGTCATAGCGGATTGGTCGTGCGAGGAAAGCTCGGTGGAGTTGGGGATCGTTTGTTCATCGATATCGTACTTGCCGTTGGTCTTTTTGGGCTTTCCGTTCTCGATCTTGATGTTCATGACGCCTTCGAGAAGGAGATAGACCTCCCACTGCTCGCTGACGTTGTACTCCTTCTGATAATTTTCGAGGCTCTCGCCCGCGCTCGCCCAGTCGTTGTTCACTTCCTGACGGAACAGCCCGGCGAGCTCCTTGGTATCCGCCACGGCCTGCGCGATCTCCTCCTCGGTGAGTGTGCTTGCGTTTTCATTTGTCGTCATGTAGTCCGCAAGATTTGCCCAGCGCTGCGAGGCGTTGGTCTCGGCCGTCGAATCGATGGGAGATTCGTGTTTGTCGTCGCCCGTGGAAAGCCCAAGCGAGCGATAGAACTCCAGCCCGACGATGTCGGTGGAATAGATGGTGCTCGAGCCCGTGTACACGGGGTCGAGGTACATATAGAGGTTAAAGAGGACGTCCTTTATCGTGAGGTCGACGCCGTCCGAGAACTTGATCCCCTTCTTGATGACAAACTGATAGATGGAATAACCGTCGTCCGAACCGGTTGCGGTGGGAGCGCCGCTCGCATCCTCATAGCGGATGGAATAATCCTTTACGACGCAGGGCTCTTCGTCGCCGAACGCGATGTTGCCATCCTTATCGGCGGAAAGCATGGAGATCTGCGTCATACCGACGACGCTGGAATCGGTGCCTGCCGTCGAGAAGAAGGGATTGAACAACATCTCAACGGGCTGGATGCTCATGACGAGCGGATCTTTTTCGGGATCTCGAGCCTGCGTGCGGCCGCCGCATGCAGCGACGGGCAACACGATGGCACCGACGAATATCACCGAAAGTGCAGTTGCAAACTTCTTTTTCATAACTGAATCTCTCCTAAGAGTTTTTTGTTAATTGACATGTAATGTAACTTCGCCATTCACGTTTTGCAGTGAGTTCTTATTCTCGACGTCCGCATCGCGGTTCGACCAAATGGGACTTTCCGTACCCTCGTATTCACAGGGAACGACGGGATCGCCGCCCGTTCCCTGTGCGATATCGATGGTGAGCGCGCAGTTTGTAAACGTGACGTTCGTGAGCGAGGTGTTTTCCGCCGAGCCTGCGAGGAAGCCGGCCTTGACGGCGACCACGCCCTGCGGGCGGCGGGTGAATTTGACGGTCATGGAGCAGTTTTCAAACGTGACATCGGAGATCGACGCGCCGCTGAGCTTTCCGAATATGCCGATATTTTCGCTCGAGGTGTTCTCGCGCGTGATGACCGCATTCTTGATTATGACCCCGTTCCCGACGATCTTACCCTTAAACTGGTTGAATACGGGGAACGACTCGCCTTCAAAGTCGAGAACGCCATTTTCCCCTATGAGCCAATAGTTGGCTGCGGTCGTGAAATCCCTCGGCTTGTAGACCTTTTTATAATCGCCTTCGACGTAGTCCGCATAGAGCGTGACGATGTAGTCTTCGGGCTCTGCCGTCTCTAAATCGACGCCCTCGGGGTAGCCGGGATGCACGAACGTTTCATCCCACGGGGTTTGGAAGTCCTTGTCCTTATAATAGGCGATGAAGGTATACCCTTCCACCTTTCCCGCGGCGGAATCTCTTGTATCCAACGCCTCTCCGACATCGACGTAGAAATCCTTGATGAGATTTCCCTCTGCATCGAGCACACGGAACGCAAAACGCGGAGCCCAGCGCGCGTAAAGGGTGGTATCTTCACTGAACCGCTCGCTGCGCTTCCACTCTTCGCCATAGGTAATATTGCCCTCTTCATCCTTCGTGCCGTGATAGAAGCCGACAAGGCGGTAGCCTTCATCATATGAAGGCGGGTAGATGATCCCCTTTCCGCCGTATTCTTCCCACGGAAGAGCGATGGGCGTGTTCTCGTGGATATAGAGATACCTGTACGACTGCCCGCTTGAGGAGCCGCCGGCGAGATCGAGCGTGATTTTCACCGTCGCACCGTTTTCCCTTGCGATCTGCTCGGCGCTCTTCTCTCCCCCGCAGGCGCTTGCGAGCATCGTCGCAAGCGCGAGCAGGAGGATGCAAATCAAAAGTTTTCTTTTCTTCATCCTATTCCTCGATTAGTCCGTTACGGTGTCCGTTACAGTGCAGCCGCGGGTGAATACGATTGATACGTCGCCGAGCTTGGTGCCCGTGACGGCAGACGAGGTAAATACGCCGCTCTGCTCCGTGAGGGTGAAGGTGATCGTCCTCGCCGCGGCCTCCTCCGAATCCTTGATGTCGCTCACTTGGATGTTCGCGTAGTTGCTGGCGAAGCCGACAAACGTGAGCTTGGAGAAGTTGAGCGAAACGGTGAGGGTATCGCCACTCCATGCGAGCGTATACGTGCCGTAGTAGAGGTTGGGAACATACAGGGTGTTGCTTGCTTCGTCCGGTTGTTTGCCGCCTGCATCGTAGACGTACATCGCGGCGGCGCCGTTTGCGCCGAGCACGAGCTGGGGACGGAACTGCGCAAGGCGGGTATCCCTATCGGCAGCGGCCGCCGAGCCCGTGGCGAAAGTATCTGTGACATCCATATAGACGCCGCCGATGGACTTGATCAGCGTGCTGCCCTTGGTGAGGGCGTTCGTCTCTGCGTTGTAGGTGTAGTCGCCCGCCGTGTAGTTCGTACCCTCCACCATGGCGGCGGAGCCGTTCTTGAGCCAGATCTTTCCATCCGCCGCGGCATAGACCGCGATGGGAGAGGTACTGCCCTGTTCGGCGAAGACGCCGCTTTCAAAGGTTGTGAACGCACTCTTGTAGTTGTGCCAGCCGAAGTCTTTGCGCTGACCCTTGCCGTTTTGGGTGCCGCCCACGACGCGGAGACCGTTTGCGATGTTCTCATCATAGAGCGACTTCGCATCCTCGGGAATATAGATCTTGAGGCCGTTCTCCTTGACGAAATAATTCTCGAAGTCTTTGAGGTTCTCCACCATGGTGCGGTCGTTCTGCGTGACGGTTTGGGGAAGCTTTGCAAGTTCCGCCGCAACCGCCGCAGGAATGGACGCGATGTAGTTTTGGTCGGCAATGTTGAATGCCGAGTAGGCGTAGGAAGTATCCGCGATATCAAAATCGACCTGCGGAGGCACGCTGCCGAGGAGCACGACTTCCTTGAGGGACAGGCAGTTGCAGAACAGGCTCGAGCCGCCCGCATAGAAGAGCGTGGAGGGAAGGATGACCGTCTCCAATTTGATGCTCCCCATGAAGGCATCCGCGCCGAGGTAGACAACGCCCTCGGGAATGGTGATCTTTTGGAGCGACGTGCAGTACTCAAATGCGGCATTCCCGATGTAGTTGAGTTTGCCGCTCTCGGCGAACTTGACGTTTGTCAGCCCGAAGCAACGCTCGAACGCGCCGTTGCCGACGGTTTTAAGTTCGGCGGGAAGTTCGACCGTTTCCAAGCACTCCGCACCGTAGAACGAATAGGTGCCGATGGTTTCGATGGCACTGCTGAGTCTCACCACTTCGATGCCCGAATTCTGGAAGGCGTAGTTGGGGATCTTCGTCGTTCCATCGGGAAGGAGCACAACGCCCTTCTCCTCGGTGACGGTTCCCGCTGCGTCTTTGAGGGCGACCGTCTTGAGGCTGGCGCAGGAACGGAGCACCTGCGGGGTGAGTTCCAACGTCTTGGAGATGATGATGCGCTCGAGCTTGTTCGCAAAATCGAAGCCGCTCGAGAGATCTTCCACCATGCTCGCATCCACATCTTTGAGGTCGGTGTGCCCGAAGGCGCCCTCGTAGATCTTTTTCAAACTGTCGGGGAAGGAGATGGTCTCGATGGGCATATTGGGAACGGAAGGCCCCGTGTATGCCTGGAAGGCGTAGGGCCCGATCGCCGTAGCGCCCGCGGGAATGACGACATCGTGCTCCGCATCCGCATTGAACTTCGTCAAGCCGCCGCAACCGTAGAAGAGCCGCCCGGGGATGCAACCCTCCACAAAGCCCTGCCGCTCGGCTTCCTCCGGGGTGGGCACTAAGCCGGTGGCCGAAAGTTTGGGAAGGGTATAGCGGTAATTTTCTACATCCGTGGGGAATTTGACCTCGATGAGGCTATCCGTATAGAACGGATTGCACATGAGCTGGGTGCCCTCCGACCCATAATAGCCGAGGATGAAGCCGACAGATTCGGGACTCTCGACGACCTGCAGCTTGCTGCAGTTGAGGAAGGTGTAGTTGGAGAGGTTGACGTTCTTAAATTTGAACGTGCCCTCCACGGGAGTATCGCCCTTGCCGTAGAAAGAGCTCAAGGACGTGCAGTCGCCGAACGCATATGCGCCGAGGACGAGGGGCTTTGCCGTTGATGCCGTAGGGACTTGCACACTCGCAAGGTTGGAGCAGAAGCGGAAGGCGCTTGCCCCGACGACCTCGAGGGAATCGGGGAATACGACTTGGGTGAGACCGCGATCGCTCGAGAAGGCGTTTGCCCCGATCGTCTTCAGGTTGGTTGCCGTGGAGAAATCGAAGGCGGGGATCGCCGTGTCGGTGCGGAACGCGCTCTCGCCGATGTCCTCGAGCTTATTCGTGAACGCGAAGGTGCCCGTATAGGAGACCATGGAGTTGAACGCATACGCCGTGACCGCTTTCCCCGTCACCGTGATCTTTTTCAGGGACGTGGGAATGTAGAAGTTATACGTTGTGGGCGTACCCGAATCCCCCACAGACATATACTGCTGAATGAGGGTGCTACCCGCATAGGAATTGCCATCGAAAATATACCCGAAGAGCTGCGCCGTGCTGAATACCTCGGTGAGCGACTTTTGGTAATAATCGGCTTCCTTGCCGTCCTTATGCAATTCATACCATACCCGAAGATCCGGCGACATATATTGATTGGCAAACCCTTCCGGATCTTGTTCATAGAGATCGAGATAGTGCTGTGTGCTCGTCAAGTATTGATAGGCAAGCTGCGCGCAGTACGTAGGGATGAAGCTATCCTTGAAGAAAGACTTGAAGCCCTCGTAGTCGTGCGAACCGACAAAGGGAAGAGTCATCTCCTCGATCGCGGAGCAGCCGGAAAATACGCGTGCACCGATGGTGTGGAGACTATCGGGCAGTTTGACGCTCGTGATCGAGGCGCAGCCGCTGAAAGCATACTCGCCGATGGTTTCGAGCTTGGTGCAGGCCGTGAGGTCGAGTTCGGCGAGCTTGGTGCCCGCAAAGGCGCGAGCGCCGATCTCCTTGAGCTCCGAATCCGCTGCAATATTCAAGGTCGTGAGCGCGGCGCACCCATCAAAGGCGCTCTCGCCGATCGTCGTAATGGATTTGGGAAGGGTGACCGTTTCCAAGTTATCCCAATTCGCAAAATAATTTGCTTTGACTTCGGTTACAGTTCCATTGAAGGAAAATTCCTTGATGCCCGCAAAGGCGAACACGTTGTCTCCCAACTCATTGACCTTATCGAAGGGGAAACTTTCGAGCGCGCTACAATAATAGAACGCCCTGTTCCTAAGGTTGATCGTCTCTGCGTTGATCGTGATGTCGGAAAGAGACAGGCAGTTTTCAAATGCGGAAACTTGAATGGTCGTGATCGAGGCGGAGAGCGTCACCTTGGTGAGGAGCGAAGAGCCGTTGAACGCATTCTGCGGCAAATATGCCTGTTTCCCCGCCTTGATGCTGACTTCCGCTTCGCGGATGAGGCTGTTGGCAAAGGCGTTCTCGACGATCGCTTCCACGGTGTCGGGCACGACGAGCTTTTGAATGTTGGCATACGAGAAAGCGAACTTCTCGATGCGCGTGACGGTTGCGGGCACGTTGACCGTTGCGTTGGGCGCATCGCCGACATAGAGGAGCGCCGTCGTCTTATCCGCGCTGAGTACGATACCATCCACTACTTCGAGCGTATTGTTGCCCTCGAAGTGCTTTTCCACAAGGCTATCGCACCCCTGGAAGATGCCCGTACCGATGGAGGTGACCGTCGTGGGAATGACGATCTTTTTGAGGGACGAGTCGTTTGCGAAGGCGCTGTTTCCGATGGTCGTGATGCCCTCTGCGAGGACAATGGTTTCGCAGTTGATGCCCCCGAGGTCGGCAATCGTCGTGATCGGTTGACCCTCATCCGTTCCGTCGTCGCCATACCAAGTTGCGGGTACGACAACATTCTTGCCGTAGTCTTCATCATAGCCGATTACTTCGTTGCCATCGACTTCGAGCCCCCTGCTGTAATAGTCGGCATAGATCGTCGTCGATTGGTTGAATACGGTGGTTTGGAAGTTGACAGGTTCGCCGTCTCCATCGACCCACTTGAGGAACACATATTCGGCCGGGTCGCAGGCGGGCGCCGTTACCTTGCCGCCATTCGCCGTGGCGATATCCGTAAATTTCTCGTCGCCGAGCATAAACGTCACGAGGACTGCGCCCTGCGCAAGTTCCCACTTGGCATAGAGCGTGAGCGCGGAATCGGGATAGTTGAGAGACTCGTAGGGGGTCTCGCCGTTCTTATCGCGGCACCAGCCCTTGAATACGTAATATTCGCGCTCTGCCACGGGGAATTCGAGCGGGCCGCCGACACCGCCCTCTTTCACGACGCTCTTGGAGCCTTCATAGTTGAAATCAAAGGTGACCTTCACCTTTTTCCCTACCGCAGGCTGCCACATACCGTAGAGATCGAGATCTGCTTCGACGGCCTTCGTCGTATCGTAAGGCGTGCTCGAGTTGCGGGCATCCGTCCAACCGACGAATTCCTCACCCGACTTTTCGGGAGGGGTGACGCCCGAAAGATCGGGCACCTTGCCCTTTTCTACCTTCATGGTATCGAAGGCGGTCTCCGCGGCGGAATCCTGATAGAATGAGATCGTATATTGCGTAGGTTCACCGTTCTCGCCGCACGCCGTAAAGAACGGCGCAACGCCGAGCATGAGACACAAAACAAGGCTCATCAAACGTTTCATGGTTTTCATTTTCAGCCTCCTTTATTGTTGTTCCGAGACGACCAAATAGATTTGATCGCTCGAAGAGACGCCATAGGCATCGGAAACGGAGAAGCGCACCGTATACAGACCCGCTTTGGAAAGATCGTACTTTCCTTGTGCATCTGCGGCGATCTCCTTTCCATCGAACTCAACGGAAAGAATTTTCCAAACGAGACTTTCGGAAGCCGTGAGTTCAAAGGGATCGGTTGTGGTATCCACGGCCGCGACACAGCTCTTTAAGAACATACTATCGAGCGTGAACGTAGCGCTGCCCGTTACGGAGACTTCACGCCTGTTCACAGTGATGGTGGGATTGCCCGTATTTGTGGTGGTGAAGTGATCGGCATACGTCCGGCAGCCGTTCTTGTAGCGCGTGAGCGTGCCGCTCATCGTAGAGACCTGAATGTAGAAGTACTTGTTGGCCGCATCGAAGCAGCCATCCTCGAACTCCACAAGCGTTGCGGTGTCCGTTGTCGCGGGGCGGGAGATCGTGACCCTGTGAAGGCTGGTGCAGCCCTTGAACGCATCCTTTTCCACGCGGGAGATGTAGGCATCCGTAGTATCTCCGAGGTAGACGGTCTGCAGATTGGTGCAGTTCAGGAATGCCTCGCTTGCGATCGCCACAACATCGTCCATCACGCGGAACTCCGTCAAGCCCGTGCAGCCCGCAAAGGCCCTCTCGGGGATATAGTTGAGGATGGTCGCGCTGTACACGAGCGTGTGCCCGTTGAGATAGCTGTAACGCGCCATCTCCACATGGGTGAGAGCGGTGCAGTTCTCAAAGGCGGATTCGCCAATCGTCATGAGGTTGAGACCGATGTAGAAGTAATCGTACTTTTTCGCATCGGCCGACTCTTCCTCCCCGTCTGCGGGCGGGGTGTACTTGAACCCGACGAGCGATGAGCAGTTCATGAACGTCCGCGCGCCGATCTCGATGAGCGAATCCCGCGTGAGGAATTCCGTGAGTTTGGTGCAGTCCATGAAGGCTTCATCGAGGATATAGAGCGTATCCGTCGAGGGAACGAAGGTCATGAGGTCGGTACAGCCCTTGAATGCGCCGTTGCCGATGAGTTCGACCCCTTTGCCGATCGCAACGCCCACGAGCCCCGTCTTTTCCGCGAACGCGCCGCCCGCGATGGAATAGAGATTTCTGTCTTGGAATGTGATGACGTGGGGCGCCAATTCCGCAGGCTTCGAGAGATCGTACACGAAATCCGGAGGAAGTTCGGAGAACGTCCTCAAACAACTGTACAGAACCTGCCCGTTGTTGAGATAGATGTAATCCTTGCCGGTGTTCTGCAAGACGAGCTTCATTCCGAATGCGGTATTTTCGAATACCTTGTAGCCGAAGATGAGAAGGGTCTTGGGAATGTTGACGTTGTCGAGCGCCGAGCAGCCCTTGAAGCAAGAATCGCCGAGTTCGGTAAGACCCTCGGGGAGTTCGATCTCCGAAAGAGAGGTGCAGCCCTCGAACGCGCTCTTGCCTATGGTGAGAAGGGAGAGCGGCAGACGCACCTTGGTGATCTCGGTGAGATTTTGGAAGGCGCCGTCGGCAATCATGACGACGGGGTAATCCCTTGCGTCGCCATCTTCTTTGTGGTTCGTGGGGATGTAGATCTCGGTGACGCCGGATTGATGGGCATAACTCTGCACCGCGTAATAGACCTTGGTGAAGCGCGCCCACTGCGCCGGTGTGATCTCGTCCCCGGGATCGAGCTCCAAATACGTCCGCACGTCATCTTCGCCGTAGAAGAGCGCGCCGGTCGGATAATCGGCGAGGGTGTAGATGGCCTCGAACTTGAGATCCTGCGAGCTGAACTCGGGCAAAAGATCCATGTCGCCCGCGACGATGTCGTCCTGAGGGTCGAAACTCACGCCATGTGTGCTTATCAGCCCGACGTAATCGATGCGCTGTCCTGCGACGACTGAGGAATCGAAGTAGTGTTCATAGAACGACTCATGCGAATTCTTGAATTCTTCGAGGGAGTGCTCTCCCTCCGTGAGCGCGTGTCCTTTCTTCGCATAGAACGAGAAGCCCTCATCGCGGTATTCCTCTTTGAGGTACATGGAGGGCTCGACGACGAGTTTCGCCCATAGTCTGCTCGTCTTGAACGTCACCGTGAGTGTGGTATCGACATTCGTCACGGTATAGCTGCCTTTCACGACGCGATTGTTTTCAGAACTTACCGCCCAGCCCACATATTCGAGATACTGTTCGTCTTGGGGAGGAGTCTTTTCTCGGAGCGTGATGACGTCCCCTTCGGCATACGTCTGATTGGTGGTTTCTTCGTTTTCATCCACGAAGGCGATCTGCACGTCGGTGCGCTTTTCGCGCCACTTGGCATAGACGGTGGTATCTCCCTTGGGGAAGTTGCCGAAACGGTACGCCTCCGTGCAATCCTCATCCGAATACCAGCCCTCGAACACGTAGTTTGCGCGGACGGGGTCGGAAATTTCGCCGATCGCATCGCCCTCGACGCCGTATACCGTATCCATGGGCTCGCCGCCCTTCGTATTGAAGGAGACGGAACTCAACTTTTCCCAACCGGCGTAGAACACGAGATCCCGCTCGGGCATTTTATAGTTGAAAAATTCAGCAAGACGCGTGCACGCTTCATCGAAATACCAGCCGGTAAAGCGGTAACCCGTGCGCACGGGATCGGCGGGCTTGACGACGTACTCGTTTTTATAGAGCGTACCGCCCTCTACCGCGCTTCCGCCGTTGGATTCAAAGGAATAACTGTAAGTCTCTTCCTCATAATTTCCGTGCGTACCGTCCACGATGCCCTGGTTGGACTGGGGGGCGGGGGGCAACGGCGGATCTTCTTTTTTCCTATCGCACCCCGCCAAAAAGACACCCGCGAGGCACAGGGACAGTGCACATATCAAAATCAAAAATCTCTTTTTCATTATCTGTCACCTCCCTTCTTCCGCACGACGGCGACAAGGACAACGGCAACCGCGGCAATTGCAACCGCGATGCTCGCGGCGTCTACGGCGACGGAGCCGGAACAGCCGCCACGCTTTTCATTCGATTCCTCGGTTTCCCCGGTTCCCGGATCATCAGAGCCGGCCTCCTGCGCTGCGTTATACGCCGCTTCGATCTCAAGGAACTTATCGTAGTTTGTCACAAATTTCTTCTGCGATGAGCTGAGGAGATTGTAGCTTCTGCGGATGAGCGCGATCTCGTCTCCGCTCGGAGCCGCAGGGTCGAGCGCCGCGATCCTATCTACCAGCGCGAGCGTACCCGTCTCTGCCGCTTCGGGCAAATATTCCTCCGGTTCATAGAAGTAGTTACCATAAACATGGTTGTCGTACCCCGAGCCGTTGGAGGGATAGATCACCTTGAACTTATACCCGCCGAGGTTGTAGGAGAAGTTGTTATAAAGTTGGATGTAACTCTCCACCTCGTCGTCGAACTCGCCCTCCACCTCGGGTGCATCCACGCAGTGGAACACATAGGTGGGACGATCCTGATCCTCCTTCATGCCGAGGTAGTAGAGCCCGCCGACACCGATGCTCTTGAGTGTAGAGGGAAGTTCGATGCGCGTGATGTTGCCCGCATAGGAGAGCGCCCAATCGCCGATCCGCACCGTTCCCTCCTTCACGTAGTATTCGGTGGCGGTATTGCCCTGCGCATAGCTTACGATCTCGAGCCCGCCGTTCGGCAGGGTACGGTACACGCCCTTGCCATCCGTTTCAAAGACCGTGTTGCCCTCTTCCACCGTGAATTCCTCGAGGTAGATGCTCTGCGCAAAGGCAGCGCGGTCGAGGCGCGTCAGCGTGGCGGGAAGGGTAACATGGGTGAGCCCGGAGGCGAAGAACGCCGCTTCGCGGATGGTCTCCAATACGGGGAATTCGATGTTTACGAGTTCGATATCGCCGTAGAACGCCGCGGGGTAGATATCCTTCACCTTGGGAGCCCGAATGGTGGTGAGCGCCGTATCCTGATAGAACGCATAGCTTCCTATCACTTCGCAGTTGGGAAGGGTGACCTCCTCGAGCCCGGTGCACTGCATGAACGCGTTTGAACTCACCGTTTCTACCTTCGGGAGGTTGATCGTCGTGAGGCCGGAATCTTGATAGAACGCCTGCACGCCGATGTTGATGAGATAATCGCCCGTGATCGACGTAAGACGGTCGCAACCCATGAATGCACATTGATAGACATCCGTCACCTGGTTGAGGTCGAGCGTGGTGAGCCCGCGGCACGCCGCAAATGCGTACGGCCCTATGATCTTGACGGAATCGGGGAAGACGATCTCCATGAGCCTCGTGTTGTAGTAGAAGCCCGTTCCTTGGGGGTTCACCCACGCGAATGCGCCGTAACCGACGTAGGTAAGTCCATCCTCAAATTTGACGTCGCGCAGGTCGGGGCAGTAGGCGAACGCAAAGTTGCCGAACGATTCGATCGACGCGGGAACCGTGATCTTGGTGAGCCCCGAATAATAGAAGGCATAGTTCCCGAGCGTCTTAATGCCCTTGGGGAACTCGAAGGTGGAAATCGGAATGTTGCTGAACGCGTACCGATCGATGGTTTCGAGCTCGCTCCCATCTGCAAATTCCACTTTTTCAAGGGAAGTGCAGCTCTCGAATGCGTAAGGCCCCACCGTCTTGAGCGAGGCGGGCAGGGTGATGCCCTTGAGCGCACTGCAGAAGCGGAACGCGCTCATCTCGATCTCCGTGATGCCCTCGGGCAGAGAAACTTCCTCGAGTGCGTCGCAATACAGGAAAGAGCAATAGCTCACGACGCCAAAGTCGCCGCCGAGGAACACGACCCTCCTGAGTTTGCTGTTGTAGGCAAATACCTGATCGCCGAGGAATTCGAGCGACGTGGGAAGCACGAGCGTCTCGAACGAGCAGTGATAGAATGCGTAATTGCCGATGCGCTTTACGCCCTCGGGGATCACGAGCGTATCGGTTGTGATGCTCGAATATGCGTAGGCACTTGCACCGATCTCTTCGACAACATTCCCGCTTTCATCATAGAAGTCGAACGCGCTACCGCCGCTTGTGCTGCTGCCCGTGTAACCCGTAGGCGCAAGTACAAGCGAATTGCCGCGATAGAGCAAGCTGTACGTAACGCCGTTGCTGACCACCTCACGCGAACTGAGCGTGCGGTTGTTCTCGGGCACGGTGAGCCTGACGAGGCTGGTGCAGCCCGCGAAGGGATAGGAAGTAACGGTCTCAAGCGTGGAGCGGGAACCGAAGTCGATCTCCTCGAGGCGGGTGCAGTTGTGGAACACATCGCTGCCGAGATAGGAGATCCCGTTCAGTTTAAGGGACGTGAGCGCCGAGCAGTTCCCGAACACCGTAGCGTTGATCTGCGTGATGCGCGCATTGTTGCGGAGGTTGAAACCGACCAACTTGCTGCAATTGTAGAATGCGCGGGCGCCGATGACTTCGATATCCTCCCAAACGTTTACCGTCTGCAAGTTGTTGCAGTCGGAGAACGCCTGGTTGCCCAAACGGGGAGCATAGATATCCACGGTCTTCAGCGAAGTGTCGCCATAGAACATACCGTCGCCGATCATCGTCCGTTCGGACATGACGATCTCCGTTGCCGCCGAGCAGTTACTGAATGCATAACTCTCCGCATAGGAGACGTTGGAAACGTCGATTTTTTGCAACGCGTAGCAGAAGGAGAACGCCTCGGAGAACACGGCAGTCGTCTTGGAAAGGTCGAAGTTTACGAGCGCGCGGCAGTTATAGAATGCTCTGCTCCGAATATTGAGGTTCTTCGCCGTGCAAGCCGTGCCGGATTCAATTCCTCCGATGAGAGTCCCGTCGTCCGCAAAGCAACGTACGCGCTGTCCTGCTTCGTTGACATAGGTGTATGCGCCGAAGTCGTCATCCCAGTAAGCATCGGTATACCAATAGATGTTTTTCAGGCGGGAACAACCGCTGAACGCCGATTCCCCGATGGTCTCAATGGTTGCGGGGAGATATACCGTCTCGAGATTGGTGCATCCCTGGAAGGCGGCAAGCCCGATGGTCGTCACGCCGGTGGGCACGATCACCGTCTTGAGGTTGGTATCCTGATAGAAGGGTCCCACTGTATTATCGAGATAGTGCCCGAGCGTTATGATGCCGAGGCTGGCGGGGATCTGCGCAAATTTGTCTGCGCCGTGATACCTATAGAGATAGCCGCTGACGACCTCGTACTTTTCGCCGATACGGATCACGAGGCTCGTGGAATATTCCACGCCGCGGTACGTCCAGCTTACACGTACCCTGCCGACGCCCGTTTTGAGCGTGGTGACGAGACCTTTATCCGTCACGGAGACATAGTCAGGCGTAAGCGAATCCCACTTCAGCCCTTCGGGTACTGCGTACCACGGGTCGTAGGTAAGTCCGAGCTGCGTCGTCACGCCGCTATCGAGCGCAATGGCGTTGCCCGTGATATTCACCGTAAGCGAGCCGTTCTTGTAGGAATTGAAGTAGACGCTGCGAGCCGCTACGCTCGGCGCCGTGCCATCTGTTACTTCGATCTCGAAGGTATAACTGTAATTTTCCAGCGTGGGATAGAGCGGCGTCACGGTAACGCGGCTGTTGCCGGCCTTCTTGCCGTAGATAAAGCCGTCACGGATCTCGGCAATGCCGGGATTGCTCATTGTGATGTTGAGCGCCGCGGGATCCACGCGGGTGGGAAGCGTTGTGAGGGTGTACGCATACGCCTCACCGACGCCAAGCCTCACCGTGCCGATCTCGGAAAGTTCCTGCCCTTCGTGCTGCATGGAGACGCTCTCCACTTCTTCCCAACGGAGCGGAATAACGTACGCACCTGTATTGAGCGCGTAATCCTGCATATAGATGCCGATTTGGTTGGACTGTCCGTTGATGCGGTTTTCCTTGAACGCCTGGATATAATCGGTGATATCCACCGTGACTTTCGTGATGGTATTCCTTCCGCCGTAGAGCGGGATGGGATACTGGTTGAGCATCGTGAGGTCAGAGCCGTCCGCCATGCTCGACGAGAAGAGTTGCAGACACTGGATGTAATGGTTATCGCTGAGATAGAGATCGAGGTATACGGTCTTGTTGTCATCCCTATCGTAGACGGTGCGGACTTCGTAATCCTGGATGCTCGGCATCTCGTAGTCTACATAGAAGGAAAAATCCCACGTGTTGCGGCTCACGTTTTCGCCGTTCTCATAATCGAGCGCGCCCGTGAGCGTAACATTATATTTGGTGTTGTTCTTGAGCCCGAGTGCGAGCGGGTCGAGCTCCATCTCGATGAACGCGGGGCCGCCGCCGTTGGACTTCCCGACTTCGTACTCCGTCCGCTCGAACACGACCTCGCCCGTAACGGCTTCGGTGACGACGATCTTCATCGACTTCGCCGAGCGGAGCATACCGGCATAGACGGCGTACAGCTCGTAAATGCCGTAGTCGGAGCCGCCGACCGCGATCTTATCTACCGAACTTTCGACAATGGGCGTATCCTGATCCTCGTGGATCATGATGTATTCACCCAAGCCCATGTAGTCCCCGCGGGAGCGGTAGTACTTACCGATGACGATGGATTCGTACACATCTGCCTGCAATTTATCCTCATCCGGGATGGAGGAATCGAAATAGGAGGCGGAGACGTCGTAGGTGGACTTATCGAACATGGGCGCATCGAGCCAGCTGCCGTAGAAAGCCATGAAGGGAATACTGAGTTCGATGTTTTGAGTCGCAGAGCCCTCTTCGATAAAGCGCAGATATCCTTCCATAAACATACCGTTCTTGAAGTTTGTATTGAGATAATCCTTGTCGTCCTGCGTAAGGTCGAGTGTAAAGACAAGTTCTGCGTCCGTATCGGGAGAGACGGTAAGCACACCGTTTGCGTAACTCGTGCCGCTTCCCGCCTTGACGAGGGTGACGACCGCATCGTCCAGCATATACGCCTTTTCCGCCACGGTGATGCCATCCGAGGACATCGTCTCGGTCATCACGTATTTATCGAGGCGGTAGGTCTTGGCGGTATCCCCCGTATTCTTGATGCGGAAGCGGAGAGTATATTGTCCCGATCTATCGGGATCGTCGCCGAGCTCGATCTTGGTCTTATCGCTTCCCTTCACATAGAGGTATGCTTCGGTATTGATGGTGTTTCCGATATCCGCAAGCCCTGCGCCCTGTTTTCTCGGGGAATAGGGGTTGCCATCCTCGTTGAGGGCGATCGTCGCCGTAGACATCAGAAGCTGATACATGAGCTCGTTGCGCTCGCGTTTGGAAAGGTCGGGATATTTTTCGGCGAGGTATTGGCGGATGAGCGTGGAGATGCCCGCCACGTTGGGCGTAGCCATCGAAGTACCGCTGTAAACGCCGTAACCGCCGAGCACGGCCGAAGTGATAAACCCGCCGTGCGCCGTGATATCGGGGTAGAGGTGCAGATCGGAAGTGGTGCCCCACGAGGAGAAATCACTCATGAAGGGGCCCGCCTTGTAGTCCTCGTCGAGCGTGATCGTCCCCTCTTGCTGCGAGATGAACTGCTTCGCAATATCCATCGTGACGGTACACGTCGGAATACGGTAGCCCGTGCCGAGGGAGGCATTGATGCTGCCCGACACGTTGTTGTAGATGATGCAGCCGACCGCGCCGTTTTCCGCGGCGATCCTCTGCTTGTCCTCGAAGCTCGTATTGCCGCGCGAGACAACGGCAATGGTGTTGCCTTCCGAAAGTTTCGCCTTGACGGCGCTCGTATAGTTGTGGTTCTCGCCGTAGCCGCCGATGACGAGGTAGCGGAACGTCTTGCGTGATTCGCTGCCGAGGAGCGTTTCGAGGAAATCAAGTTCCGTGCCCGCGCCGTTGCGCGCGTTGTTGAAATACACAGCGACGGAGTCGTTGGCGAGGAAATAGGGCGAGAGCTGCCCGCTGACGGAAGCCACGGAGATGGCGCCGTTGTAGATGGAGGGCGAGCTCACCGTGCCGCTATCGGGGTTGGTGGCAAGGTTGGTGTTGCCGTAAGTGCCGTCGTAGGCGGAGGAGAACTGGTTTCCCGCGGCGACGATGAGCGAAATACCCATCTCGCGGATACGGTCGTAGATCTCGTTGATGGAATCGTCGTCGGAAATGCGCGAGAAGCCGCACGACATACCGAGGGACATATTGATGACGTCCACATCGAGCATCACGGCGTCGTTGAGTGCGGCGACGATATCCACCGTTTCACCGCCGGTCGCGCCCGTTTCATCGGAGAACACCTTGAAGATGGCGAGCTGTGCATCCACCGCAACGCCCTTGAAGGTAGGATCTCCGTTGTCGTTGGTGTTGAAGTACATATTGGTATCCGAGGGCAACGGCGTGTAATTGACCGTCTCCTCGTAGCCCGAGATGATGCCCGCAACGTGCGTGCCGTGCGAAGACGCGATGGGATAGACGTTCGCGTCATCATCCGCGTAGTCGAATTGGAAGGGCACTTTTTCGTTGTAGTACAAATCATCCTCATCCACGCCTTCGAGCCTCGTCTGTGCGGCGAGCGAATTGTTATCGACGGCGGCCTTGACCTTCGCCTTGGTGAGCGTCTGCACCCGCGGCATGGTGGAAAAGGCGTTGTGCGTGTAGTCGAGCCCCGTATCGAGGATGGCGACCACAACGCCCGAGCCCGTATAGTTGATGCCCGTCGTATCGTAGATACCCGTCGAATACGCCTTAACGGTGTTATAGACGGCGTCGGCGGTGGGAATCGTGTACTGCTCGGAGAAGATGATGTTCTTCACGTTGTCGATCGCGGCGATCGCGGCAAGGTCGCTCTCTTTCACTTCGAGGGCGACGCCATTCACGATGCCGTTGTAGGCATATTCGGAAGTATAGGAGATGCCATTTTGGGTGAGCGTGCGCAGGAACGCAGATTGCTCGCTGCTGATGGAAGCCACGAGCTGTTTGCCCGAGCGCGACGCCGCGTATTCCGAGACGCTCCCGTAGGCGGAAGCCGACCCCTGCGCGTAGTAAGCCGCGGAGAGGCTGTTTCCGCCGAGTTCCACGATGATCTTGCGGGAACTCTTGGAGGTGGCGTACTGCTCGTAGTCGTTATCGGCGATGTAGCCGCTCGTCTGTTGCGCGAGTTTATCGCCGAGAAGATCGGTGACGTTTTGTATCCCCTTGTTGCCCGCCGCGTAAGACGTAGCGTTGCCCGTCCCAAGTTCGGCATCTGCGCTCGCTGCGGACTGCTCCGCAAGCGTGGCGTCCGTCGCCGCGCCGAACTGTGCAAGCGCCGGCTGGACCGCAAGCGTACCGACAAGCGCAAGAGAGAGCAAGCTGATAGCAAGTTTTTTCAAAGTAACCTCCTGACCGCGAAGATCGCGGGCGATGTTTTTGTGTTTCCGTCTTTCAAGCACCTGTTCCCCCCCGAAAATCGGGAGGGAAACGTGCCTTTTTTTATTCAATTATTGTGAAATTTTTCCGCGTTTACGCGTCATCACCCGCGCCCGTGCCCGTGTCCGTCCCGGGTCCGCCCGGCTGAGGCGACGGCTCGGTCTCGATTGTGACGAACGTCGCCTTACCGCCGTTCGCGGCGCCGCTCGAAGTGACGAACTGTTGAGGGTCGGTGCCCCACGTATCTGCATATTGCGTAGCGTCTTTCACGTGGAATGTGACCTCATGTTCGATCCCGAGGAAGATTTGATTGTACTTTTTGGTTTTACCGCTTCTCGTAGTTTTCTGCGTCGGCGCTGTGAGCACGGCATCGCCGTCATACCAAATATCGGTGAGCGCAGTGCATTCCTTGAAGAGAAAAGCTTTATCCAATCCGCCTGCCGCAAGCTTGGTGGGAAGTTTCACCGTGGTGAGTACCGTGCAGCCCTGGAACAAACTTGTATTGAGCTCCGTGAGATTCGCCGCACTGAGATCCGCCGTCAGGAGCGAGGCGCAATTCTGGAACACGCCTGTGCCGAGCGAGTTGACGCGGGCGGGAAGCGTGATGGCTGTGATGCCCGAACCATAGAACGCGCTATTGCCGATCGCAAGATCTTGCGGCTGCGCCTCCGCCGCGGGTGCTTCGAATTCCACCGTCGTGAGCGAAGCGCAATCTTGGAATGCGTAGTTGCCGATCGACGTGACGCTCGCGGGGATCTTGACCGAGGCGATGCTCGTTCCTTTGAACGCGTATTGCCCGATCGTGGTGACCCCTGTCAACACAACGTTCTCCGTGTCGCTCGCATTGTACTTTTCAAGCGGTGCACCGTTGAACATATTGTCGGGGATCGCCGTCCACCTTCCCTTGTCGATGAACTCGAAGGTGGTAAGGCTCGTGCAGCTGCCGAACGCGGCATTGGAAGAGGACGTATCCGAAAAGATCGTGGTGGTCGAGTTGAGCTTGAGCGTCACAAAACCCGTGTTGTAGAATGCCGCCTTTCCGATGTTTGTTACATTCTCAAAGTTGACCGTCTTGAGGCTCGTGCAGCCGTAGAAGGAGTATGCGGGAACATTCATCGACGTGCTGTTAAATGTAACGGTCGTGAGAGCGAGGCACTTCCCGAACGAACCGCCGGAAGATGAATTCTTATCTGCGAGCGTCGCGGTCGCAGGGAGAGTGACCGACTTAAAGCCCGTGTTCAGGAACGCAGCCACGCCGATCGCCTTGACCTTCGTGAAGTCAAAGCCGGGATCTTCCGCATCGGCGCCGAGCTGTGTGCAATTCGCAAAGGCGTAGTCGGGAACATCCCACGCCGTCGCCGCAAAGGTGACGCTCTTGAGCTTCGCGCAATTTTCAAACGCGCCCTCACCGGCCGTCGTGCCCGCCGCAACGGTGCAACCCGCGGGGATGTTGTTGACCGTTTCGACCGACGACCCGTTGAACGCCGCCTTGCCGATCGCAGTGACGGCGTCGGTGAGCGTTACATTCTTGATCGTAGTGTTCTTATAGAAGAGATAGTCGTACAGCGCGTACTGCGTAACCTTCGTGCCGCTTTCTGTTTTGTCGTCAAGGGTGAGTTCTGCGGGGAAAGTCACAGAACCATCTGTGCTCTTGCCGAGATAGGCAATCACGGAATAGGTGTCGGTGCCCGCATCCGCCGTCTCTTTCAGCACCATGAAGTTGCCGTCCTTCGTCTTGGAGAGCGCGGTGGCTTCCGCCTCACTATTGACGATAACTTTTGCATACTGTGCGACCGCGCCGTTGGCAGTTGTGCCTTTCGTAAGTGAAAGCGTACTCTGATTGATAACGACGACGAGCCTGTAGCAATACTGGAACGCGTTCGAGCCGATCGACGTGATGGTGCTCGGAATGGTCACGGTGATCAGGGAAGTGCAATTTTGGAATGCAGTGCCCGCAACGGCGTGGCCGGTGGCAGAGCTGGGTCTTGCCACCGCTTCCATAAGCGCAGCACAGCCTGCAAACGCGCTCGTACCAATCGCAGTGACGTGCTCAAAGTCCACTTTTGCGAGCGCGGTGCAGTTCTGGAACGCGTAGTTGCCGAGTGTCACCTCCTGCGCAAATGTCACCTCGGTGAGCGACGCGCAGCCATCGAAGGCGTTCGAGCCGATCGTCTTTACCTTGTCGAACGGGAAAGATTCGAGCGCGGCGCAGTTCTTAAACGCGCTGCCGGGAACCGCGAAATCCTCCGCATCTTCCGCAAGGTTGAACGTTGTGAGATCGGCGCACCCCTCAAAGGCATTCGTGCCGACCGTCGCACCCGACTTCAGCGTGACGCTCGTAAGAGCGCAACCCTTGAAAGCATAGTTACCGATCGTCTTGATCTTCGTAAAGTCGACCGTCGCGAGCTCTTCGCAAGCGACGAACGTGTACGCGGGAATTACGATATCTTCGGCTCCCGCCGCAAACTTGACCTCGGCGAGCAAGATACACTGCCCGAATGCACCCGCGCTTTCGCCCGAACCCGCCGTGATCGAAACGCCCTGCGGAAGCGTAAGCGCGGTGAGCTTTTTGCAACCATAGAAAGCGGTCTTGCCGATTGAAACGTTATCTTTGAAGGTGACCGCGGCAAGCGTCTGATACTGGAACGCCTTTTCGCCGATCTCCGTAACACCGGAGAGGTTGAGCGTCGCATCAACGAACCCGTTCTCCACATTGTAGGCACTGATTTCAAACGCTTCTTTGCCGATCGTCGAGACGTTGGTAAAGTCGAACGTCCGAAGCGCATGGCTGTTGTAGAAGCAGAAATCAGGGATCGCGAGAAGGGTATCGCCGCTCTTGATGATCGTGACCGAAGCAAGGCTCGTGCAGGTACTGAAAGGACCGCGGGTATCACTGGTCGTACTCGAAGTGCCTTTCGTCAACTCAACGTTAGAGGAGATCGTGATCGCCTTCAGTCCGGTCCCGGCGAATGCTGCTGTGCCGATGGCAGAGAGCCCCGAAAGGTCGTTGGTTGCAGCAGTAGCGAAACTTGCATTCGTAAAGCCCGCCTTGCCGACCGAGCCCACTTTCGTGAAATCGATGGTATCGAGCGCGGTGCAGTTATAGAAGGTATAGTCGCCAACCGTAAGTTTTGCGGAAGCTGCCGCGTCGCCGTCTACGGCTGCCGTTTGTGTAATGTTGACCGTAGCGAGTTGTGTGCAGCCTGCGAATGCGCCGGTATCCTTGCCGAGTGTACTAGTCGTGCCGTTTTCAAACGTCGCCGCAGCGTCGATCGTCAAGGTCGTGAGCTGTGTGCTTCCCGCAAATGCCGCCTTGCCGATGTTTTTAATGGCACCGAGCGTGACGCTCTCAAAGCCCGTATTGTAGAACGCCGCAAGGCCGATTTTCTCCACGTTTGCAAAGTTCACCGTCGCAAGCGAGGTGCAGCCGTAGAAGGTGTAGTCGGGAACGGTGACTTCTGTCCCCTTGAATTCCACTGTGGTAAGCGCCGTGCAGCCCACAAATGCGCCGCGGTTTGCGCCGGTTGTAGCCGTCCCCGCTTCGATTACGGCGTTTGCGGGAATAACAATGCTTTCAAGTTCGGTCATGCCGGCGAACGCCGCCTTGCCGATCGAGGTAAGCCCGTCGGGCAGGGAAAGCTCTGTGATGTGCAATCCCGTAAGCGCGCCGCGGCCGAACGTCGACATCTTGCTGCCGGGTGCAAACGAGAGTGAAGTGAGTCCTGTACCCGTAAACACGCCCGCCTCAAACGTCGTGATGTATGCGGGAATTTCGATTGCGGTGAGGCAAGTATCGTTCTGGAAGAGGCTGGCGGGAAGGCCCTCAAATTTCTCGGTGGCCTCCGTGGGGAACTTAAAGGAGAAGGTCTCCTCATCCCCGAGCTCGGGGTCGAGATTGGCGAATGCTTTTTCGCCAAACCCTTCGAACTTCGTCGCCGCGGAGAGATCGACGGACTTGAGCTTGGTGCCCTCGAACGCGCTCGCGCCGATGCTTGCAAGCTCGCTGCCTTCGTCCGCCGTGAGCTCCGTGAGACCCGTGTTATAGAAGGCCTTTTCGCCGATCGTCGTAACGCCCGTGGGGATCTCGAATGTAAGAAGCGAGGTGCAGTTTTCAAATGCGTTTGCGCCGATTTTTGTAAGTGCGCCCGCAAATTGAGCATACACGAGCGCCGTGCAGTTCGCAAATGCGCCGTCGGAAACTTCCGTGATCGAGGCAGGCATCTTGATGCCCGTAAGGTGCGTGTTGCCCGCATACGCGTTGCCGAGCACGGTGAGCTCGAGCTCCGTCGCGGTGAAATCACGCTCGAAGTCCTCATCGCCTGCAAGTTTCGCATCGTAGAAGATGGAGACGTCGCCTTCATTCTTATAAAGGATATACTCGGTGTCGCCCTCTTCGTTGGTCGCTTGCTCGTAGTTCGAGTTGGTCGTGCCGACCGTATAGCTCACCGTGCCCGAGGTGAACGCCGTCGGGTCGATATAGGTGAGGTTGCGGCCGATCGTGAACGCCGTAACGCCCGTTCCGACGAATGCGCCCGTTTCCACTTCTTCAAGCAAGTCCCAACCACCGGTAATGGTCGCCAAATTTTCACTGCCGTAGAACATTTTTTCGGTGATGTTCTTGAAGGGCGTGTTTTCAAAATTGATGCTGGTGATATTGCTCTTATAGAAGAGGTAAGCGCCGCATGTCGTCACCCTGTCAGCATTGGCAAATTCGGGAACTGCAGAAGAGAGCGCAAAGGCGAAATTCTTGAGCTCGGTGAGCGCGCTATTGAACCGCACGGTCTTTACGGTCGAACCGGAAAGCACGGGGTATTTGGAAAAGTCTGCAATCGTTGTAGTAGTGACAAAAAGACCGCCGACTGTGCCAATCTTAAGCGCGTCAATATCGTCGGTCGTCGCGGGGCTCGAACCTTGACCCGGCTTGGTGGCGATTATCTCACCGCCGAAGGTCTCAAAGCCGTTGAGTTCGAGCGTGAGCGCCTGCGCAAAGAAGAACGCAGCGTGCGAAACCGTCGCCCCCGACCCAAGTGTGACGGAGACCGTGTTCGCGGATCCCGAGTTCGCAAATACATACGCACCCATCTTGCCGCCCGCCGCGATCGTGACGGAGACGTCGCCGAGTTGCGGAAGATTGTACAGGGCATAATCGCCAAGCGTTGAGAGTTCCGCGCCGTTGAACGAAATGCTCCTCACTGCGGAGCTATTGTAAAACACGGCGGCGCTAGAATTACCCTTAATGTTCGTGTCCATGGTGCGTTCAGTCGTGCCGAGCGTCTTGAGCGTCGCGGGGAATTTCACCGTCTCGAGCGCGGTCATATCCGCGAACGCAAGTTCGGGGACAGTTTGGAGTTGTGTACCCGAGAAGTCGAGTTCGGTGATGTGCGTATTTGCACCATTGTTCGCGCCGAAGAGACGCTGTCCCACCGTCGTGAGGGTCGCGGGGAACTTCACCGTAGCAAGCGCGGTCATGTATTGGAATGTATTGCTGCCGAAATTTTCGATCTTCGTCTTGGAGAAGTCGAGTTCGGTCGCGACCGTGTTCGGGTTCTGTTGATTTGCAAATGTGCCGATCTCCTCGAGCGAATCGGGGAATTTGAACGTCGCTACATTATAGAAGGGCGTAAGATTTGGCAACTTGGTGAGTTTGGTCGCATTCGAAAAATCAAGCGCAGTAACGCCCGCGTATTTCCCTCCGAACGAGCCGATCTCGGTGAGCTCCGCTCCTTCGGGAATGGTGAAAGAGGTGAGCCCTTCCGCACCCGCAAGCGTATTCTGCGGCAACTTCTTGAGCGCCTTCGGCACGCGGAAAGAAGTAAGCCCTACCGTACCGCTAAAGAGACCGTTTTGGGAAGCCGTCGTAATGTACTCCAAGCTGTCGGGAAGCTCCACCGAGGTGAGGCTTGCGGTGTTCTTGAACATCGCAACGTCGTGGATCTCCTGCAGTTTGCTGTTTGCACCGAACGTCACTTTTTCGAGTGCGGCGGCGCCATTGAAGAGACCGTAATAATTGGCATTATCCCCCGCATTCCAGATGAGCTTGACGTTCGTCGGAATGTATGCGGAGACGAGCGTGGAGAAATAGATTTTTTCGCTCTCGTTTTGCGCGTTCAGATTGGTCGCGTCGAGAATGACCTCGACGGGCTTTCCATTATAATAGGAAGGATAATAGAGCGCAGTTTTGCCGTTAAGGTCTTCGTTTGTGATGGAAGCGGCGTAGTAGTGATCCGAGAAATTGATCTCCGTATTAGGGGTGTAAGCGTCGGGCGTCTTTTCCTCGAATTGCATACCATTGCTGTAAAGGTCGATCGTGACGCGCAGATTTTGCGGCTCGGTGACCTTCGTCCCTTCCTCAAAAAGGGTGCCGTCTTCATTCAACAACCCAACATACACAAGCCCCTCGTCCGTGAGGTCTTGGGTAATCTCATCGATAAGCTCTTGGGTGAAAGTGACTTCTTCATCATAATCGAACGTCAGAACATCGAGATAGGGTTCGTCGCTCCCGGGCAGATAGAGCGTGACGACCGCCTGCACGGGGCTCCACGTCGCCTTTACAGTAATATTGCCCATAGATCCTGCGGCTACGCCTTCAATGGGCGCATCGGTCTCTTCTACCACCCAGCCCTCGAACTGGAAGCCCTCTCTCTCGGGCGCAGCGAATTCGACTTCGTCCTCAATGGTATATGTGGCGGGGTTGGTTACGCCATCGGCAAGTTCGCCGCCGTCATATTTATAAGTAATCGTATAGGAAATGGCGTCCCACTTCGCCGCGACCGTAATTGCCGCAGCATATTTGTCGCCCGTCTTTTCAGGCAGCTCCCATCCTGCGAACTCGTAACCTACTTTGGTCGCATCTTGATAGCCCTTTTCTTCAAGCACAGCAACGAGGTCGCCGTCGGCGTCCATCGTAAAGGATGCCGAAGATTCGCCGTTCCATACGCCGCCCTTAAAATCGACCGTGACCGTCGTCGTATCGGTCTCATCATGTCTCCCCCAATCTCCGCACGCGGCGAAGATCCCAAGACACAATGCGGCGACCACAAGCAATGTGGCTGCGAACAACTTCTTGGTGAACCGTTTCATATCTAACCTCCTGTTCTTCCGCACAAAGCACAATAAATTTTTATACGGAAGTTATAACCAAACAAAATAGAGAAGTGCAAAGACCGTTACCATTCCCACGAGCAAGCACATCAGCGGAAGTGCAACGGTGAGGTACGCGGAACGGGCGAGCGCGCGCCGTTCTTTTCGGCTTTTTCCCGCAAGCGCTTGCTTGCTCTTTTTGCGCTCCTCCGACTCGTACCACCCGAACCCCTCGACGTTCATGTTTACGATCGTTCGATTATCGTCGTCGGGATATTCCTTCTTCGCCATACTTTTTTACCGTATCTTTCTGATAAGTTTACATCATTGCATTTGCAATGATACGCGAAAATCCGCCACTCTCACCATCTTGGTATCCAAATTTTATCACGCTCTATACCGATTGTCAAACAATTATGAAGTCGATTTTGCATAAAAAAATAATTTTTTGCTTTACATTATATAATAATTTTGTATAATTGTAGAAATTAACAAAAAATGAAAAAATCAAAAATAAATTCATCCGAAATTCATATATTTTCATTTATATATGCAGTTTTTATGCAATAATCTTTCCGCCGTTCGCCTCATCCCTTCCTTTTGCGCGCGGGCAAAAGGCGTTTCTTCGACAAATCCCGACGTATTCCCCGCAAGTTAGCTTTTCCGTTTTTCCTATAATTACCAAAAAAACGGTAGGTGCTCCATGAACGTGAAGTCTCTCCCCCTCAGCCGCATCCGAATTTCCTACGGGGCGGCGGCCAAATACCTTGCGCTTCTTTGCGCCATGCTGCTCATGAACCTCGCCCTTCCGCAGTGCGAGCCCCTCTCCTTCGCGCTGATGTTCGGCGCGCTGTGCTGCGGGCTCGATCCCTTCCTCGTGTGCGCGTGGCATTTGGCGGCGTCGGTGACCGCGCTCTCCGCGGCGGCGTCGCTCTCGGCGGGGGTACAGGCGGCGTTTTTGCTCCTCGTGTTCGCCCTCTACCGCCGTTTCGGGCGGGAAATGCGCTTGGAGCGCGCCGTCTACGCCCTTCTCGGCCAACTCCCCTTCCTGTTCCTCTTCCCGCACACGGGCTATTCCCTCTTCCCCTTCG
>CANQCA010000003.1 GCA_947589585.1 uncultured Clostridia bacterium | reverse complement strand
TCTCGTTTAATGCCATCGAGGACAGCGCGGGCGAGCCTCTCGCCTTCCACGGCAGCGCCGGGATCATGGGGGAGGAATCTGTTCAGTATTTTGGACAGGACCACTCCAAAATCGTTACGATCCCGGGCACGGACGGCATTTCCTACACCATCCGCTTCTTCCTCGATGAGGATGCCCAAACCTTCACCCTGCGCTCCGTCGTCGTCGAGAAAATGTTCGACATCGAGGGCGTCGGCGAAGTCACCTTCATCCAGCTGTGGGCGGCGGGCACCGAATATGACGATTATGAGCAGAAGGACCTCGTCTCCGTCTCCATGCACGAGACGGGCGTCGAGACGAATATCTATTCGGGCAAGCTCAGCGATGGCAAGGCCGCGCTCGTGCGGCAGAGCCTGCACTCCACAACGGGCAGTTACGACTACGAGGCCTACGTCTTCGACCTCACCTACGACGCAAACGGCTTTGTTTCGTCGGCAGTGAAGGGGGGCGATTACAGCTACGCCGAGGCGTTGCAGGGCATCGAATTCAAGATCCGCTTCCTCTTCACGGGCAGCGGCAAGACCTTTGATATCGCCTACATTCTCACGTTCTCCGTAAACGACCGCTCGACGAGCGCAACGTTTGAAAAGAACGCCGACGGCAGCTGGACGATCACGACGGCGGATAAGGTCTACAAGGCCACGGCCACGCAGAACGACGCCGGCGCCATTACCCTGACCGTCACCGAACAGCAGTAACGCCTTTTACACTGAATCCGGCACCAAAAAAACGGCCCTTATGGGGTCGTTTCTTTGGTGCCGCTGGTCGGGCTCGAACCGACACGAACTCGCGTTCGAGGGATTTTAAGTCCCTTGCGTCTGCCAATTCCACCACAGCGGCGTATAAGATACAGTTTGTGAATTGCCCCGTTTTGCATGTCTACAAAGCAAGGGACTTAAAAGAATTCAGGGCTCCCAAGAAAGATTGCGTAGCAAGATTTTTTGGGAAAAGGAGCCGCAGCAAAGAAGCCATGCCTTTACCGCTTGCGGGAAAGGCGGGCATACGGAGCTTGCGGCGACACGCGTCTGCCAATTCCACCACAGCGGCGTGATATGCGGTTTTTCAATCCGAACGAAAAAAGTATATCACGCGTGAACAAAAAAGTCAACAAAAGAAAGGTCCGCACGGGCGGGAAAAGTGCGGAGAGGGCACTATTTTTCAAAAAGTCTTGCAAAAGCGGGGGTTTTATGGTATAGTGGGCGTGTACGGTTTCTCAGAGGGGCCGCACAGCACATCTTTGCCGTCGACCGGTCGCAAATTAAGCGGTCGGCGCTTTTTTCCCGGAGGGACATATGAAAAACTACGACGTGATCATCATCGGGGCGGGACCCGGGGGAATTTATTCCGCATACGAAATTTCCCATGCACAGAGGGGGCTCAAAGTTGCAGTCTTAGATGCCGGGCATGCCCTCGAGAAGCGCAGATGCCCCATCGACGGGGAAAAGGTCAAGAGCTGCATCAACTGCAAGACCTGCTCCATCATGAGCGGGTTCGGCGGCGCGGGCGCTTTTTCCGACGGGAAATACAACATCACCAACGATTTCGGGGGGACCTTGCACGAGCACATCGGCAAGAAGCGCGCCCTCGAGCTCATGCACTACGTCGACGAGATCAATCTCCGCTACGGCGGCGCGGGCACGAAGCTCTATTCGACGGCGGGCACCGCCCTTAAGACGGAGTGTATCAAATACGATCTGCACCTTTTGGACGCTTCCGTGCGCCACTTGGGAACGGATATCAACTACGTCGTTTTGAGCAACCTCTATGAGGAGCTCAAAGATAAGGTGGATTTCTTCTTCGATACCCCCGTTCAGGCGCTCTCCGTGCAAGGCGACGGGTACGAAGTGCAGTGCAAGGAAGAGACCTTCTTCTGTCGCAACTGCATCATCTCCGTGGGACGGAGCGGCAGCAAATGGATGGAGCATGTCTGCAAGGAGCTGGATATCCCCACCCGTTCCAACCGCGTGGATATCGGCGTGCGCGTCGAACTCCCCGCCGAGGTTTTCTCGCATGTGACGGATGAACTCTACGAGAGCAAGATCGTCTACCGCACCCAAAAATACGGCGACCTCGTGCGCACCTTCTGCATGAACCCGCGCGGCGCCGTCGTCTATGAGAACACCAACGGCATCATCACGGTGAACGGCCACAGCTATGAGGACCCCGCCAAGCACACGGCGAATACCAACTTCGCCCTCCTCGTCGCCAAGCACTTCTCCGAGCCCTTCAAGGATTCCAACGGCTACGGCGAATCCATCGCGAAGCTCTCCAACCTCTTGGGCGGCGGCGTCATGGTCCAGCGCTTCGGCGATCTCATCCGCGGGCGGCGTTCCACCACGAGTAGGATCGAGGAATCCTTCGTCACGCCCACCCTGAAGGCGACGCCGGGGGATCTGAGCCTCGTGCTCCCCAAGCGCATTTTAGACGGCATCATCGAGATGATCTACGCCCTCGATAAGGTCGCCCCGGGCACCGCCAACGACGATACCCTGCTCTATGGCGTGGAGGTCAAATTCTACAATATGGAAGTGGAAGTGGATGAAAAACTGCAATCGCGCTACAAGGGGCTGTATATCATCGGCGACGGAAGCGGCATCACGCATTCGCTCTCCCATGCCTCGGCGAGCGGTATCCACGTCGCCCGCGATATCATCGCGGCATGGCAGTAAAAAAAGAGACAAGAAAAAAGAGGGGTGCCCCTCTTTTTTTGTTAGCGGAAATTTACGGCTCCGTGATCGGATTGAGAAGGTCGCATAGCTTCACGAGCACGCCCGAGATGGGGAAGGCGGCCAGAATGACGCTGATGATGAACAGGACCTGCGGGAAGGTGAGGGCAACCTCGTCCCACCCGTCGTAGATGATATTCCCGATCGCGGGGATGGAGACGCACATGATACAGATCCCGACGGAGATGACATACAGGATGAGCCGCAGTGCGTTGAAGGGCATGAGGATGCGGAAGAGGATGACGAGCCCGCCGAAGGTGAGGGCGAGCATATACATCGCATGTTCGTTCTCGACGAAGCCATAGTATTCGGGCACGGTGAGCCCCGCGACATAGACGCTCATCACGCATAGAATAAGGGTAAGCGCCCCGGGCACGGACCGCGACAGGACGAAGGGGATGAACTTCCCCCGCACCCGTTCGGTGTTCGGCTGCAGCGAGACGACGAAGGAGGGCAGGGCCGCCACGAACATCTCGAAGAGCAGCATGTTGTTGGTGGTGAAGAAGTACGGCTCGCCCATGCAGATGCAGATGACGGCGAGCATGGTGATGAACAGCGTCTTGGTGATATAGAGCGCCGCGCTCGATTTGATGTTGTTGATGACCCTGCGCCCTTCGAAGACGACGGAGGGAAGGCTCATGAAGTTGTTATCCATGAGCACGAGGTGGGAGACGTTCCGCGCCGCCTCCGCGCCCGAGGCAACGGAAATGGCGCAGTCCGCTTCCTTCAAGGCGAGGATATCGTTGACGCCGTCCCCCGTCATGGCGACGGTGTGCCCCTGCTTTTTGAGGGCCTTGACGAGCACGGCCTTCTGCTCGGGGGTGACGCGGCCGAAGACGGTATATTGGTTTGCGACATTCTCCACTTCGAGGTCGGTAAGACCGTCGAGCGAGATGAAGGAAGAGGCATTTTTCACGCCCACGCGGCGGGCGACTTCGGAGACGGTCACGGGGTTATCGCCCGAGATGATCTTCATATCCACGCCGTTATCCCGGAACCACTTTACCGTCTCGGCGGCGTCGGCGCGCACGTTGTCGGCAAGGGTGATGATGGCGGCGGGGCGGAGAACGGAGGGGAGTTTATCCCCCGCGATCCTGCCTTCGCTATGGGCGAGCACGAGCACGCGGAGCCCCGCCTGTGCGTACTGCTTGACGAGCTTGGCGATCTTCGCGGGCATGGGGCGCAGAACGAATTCGGGCGCGCCGAACACGTAGGTGCCGTGTTCGCCGAAGGAGACGGCCGAGAATTTCCGCTTTGAAGAGAAGGGCAAAACCGCCGTCGCCGTAAGGGCGGTCGAGTGGCCGAATTTATCCTTGAGCGCGATGGACGTCTGATTATTGTCGTCGAGGGCATAGAGCATACTGCCCATGATCTCCTCGAGGGTGAAATTCGCGTTGTTGCTCAGAATGAGACAGTCGTTGACCGTCATGCGTCCGTCGGTGATGGTGCCCGTCTTATCGAGGCAGAGAACATCCACGCGGGCGAGCATTTCGAGGGAATAGAGGTCCTGCACGAGGGTCTGCTTTTTTGCAAGGCGCAGAACGCCCACTTCCATGGCAAGCGAAGTGAGAAGGAGTAGCCCCGAAGGGATCATGCCGATGATCACGGCGCAGGTGCGCATGATGCATTCCGAGACCTGCCGCCATGTGTCGATCTCGCCCCCGTTGGCCAGCATTTCCCTGCCGAGCGCGTCCCATGTCCGCCAGAACATGATGAGGGAGATGACGATGATGAGCACGCCGATCGCCCGTATGAAGAGCTTGATGGAGCTCATGATCTCCGAGCGCGGCTTCTTGTACTTCTTCGCCTTGGCGGTGAGTGAATTGAGGTAGGTCGCCCCGCCCACGCGGTCGGCACGCACGCGGCAGGAACCGCTCGCGATGTACGATCCCGCATAGAGCATTTCGCCGGGATTTTTCTTGACGGGAACGCTCTCGCCCGTGAGAAGGGACTCGTTGACTTCCACGATGCCGTCGGCGAGCTTGCAGTCGGCGGGCACCTGCTGCCCCGCTTCGAGGCAGATGATATCGTCGAGCACGATCTCCTTCATGGGGACGGCGACCTTTGCCCCGCCCCGTATCACATTTACCGTCGAGGAGACGAGGACGGAGAGCTTATCGATCTGCCGCTTGGCAAGGATCTCCTGCACGATCCCGATGATGAGGTTGAGCCCGAAGATCCCCGCAAAGAGGAACTGCGTGAAGCTCGCGCCCGCATAGATGAGCGCAACGGCCACGAGCACGCACAGAAGGTTGAAAAAGGTGCAGATGTTGCCGATAAAGATACTCGCATACGATTTGGAGTACTTCTTTTTGACGTCGTTGAAAAGAAACTCGCGGAACCGCAGGGCGACCTGCTCCTCCGTGAGTCCCTCGGAAAGGCGGGGGGAAAAGCGCTCCACCTCGTCCGCCGAGGGCACTTTTTTCCCGAAACGGAATTTGCCCTTCGCGGCCTTGCGGGGCTCGCCCTTATCCGCCGCCTGCGTGCGCCCGAGAACGCGTGCGGAAAACGCCCTGCGTCGCGGGGCGCTTTTCGGGCTCCGGGGCTTCTTGCTCTCGCTCTTATCCACGAGATCCTCCTTGCAAGCAAAAAAATGCTGCCGCATGCGGTAAAACCGCACGGCCACGCTATCTATTATAATCATTACGCCGCGGAATGTCAAGAAATACAAAAACCCAAAGCGGAGAGTCCGATTTTTTTGTAACACATTAAATATACGCATAAATTCGTATTTAATTAAATTTTATACGAATAATTAAATTTTTTTGGGCAGAAATTGCGCAAATTCGGCATTTTTCATTTGACATGGCAAGAGCCCATATGATATGATAGATATAATTTTATCATTTATAGGAGGTAAAAAATGGTAAAGAAAAAGATTTATGTAATCGCATTGGCGCTTCTTGTACTTTTTAGCGCCCTTTGCGGGACTGTTGGGATCTATAATGCAGAAGCGATCGCTGCTGAGACGAAACCTCGCGTTCTTTATTATTATAAGTGCGCAAGTTTTTACCCACAGGAGGAGGAAGCAAAAATCACGGAAAAGTGTGCAGGATTTAAGAACGACAAACTGATCGATGAATTTCATGTTTTGGTAGACGATATAAGTTGGTTTCCGCATAGAGTGTCGGAAGAGGGATATTTTGAAAAATTCATGAACCCGGCAGAGGTAGCAAAGCAAAAGGCCTATCTCGTTTTTGAATTTGATAAAGCCCCTGAGGACGGTGAGGACGAGTATATCGCCGGTATTTTCCGCGAAATGAAAGAGGTCGGGAGTAAGATCATGTTTATTTGCAAGGAGGACGAAAACTATTTCAAAGATTACAATGAGTTTTTGGATTATGTAGATATTCATATCAACAAGGATAGATATGATGATTTTCTTCTCAATGTAATATATAGAATTTTCTATATCTTTGGAAATTCATTTCAGTGGGAACATGTAACCTTTATTCTGAATAAAAACATGCATACATTTCTTGAGGAGAAAATATATCCGATTTTAAAGAAACAGTACGAAAAACCTGATGACTATTCTATGGAGGCCCTTTTCAACGAGCTCAATATAAAGATACTCTTTTACGATGCAAATTGTGAATTCGCTGACATAAATGGCGAGAAAATATATCCAGAAAGGGAAGAATTCCTCGATTATTTTCAAAACGAGCGTATTTTTGCAGTTGGGGCAAATTTTGGCGAAAAGGAATACGATGAGGCATGGCAAAATACCATCGATGGGATAAAAAACGATTATGGTTTGAGTTTCCCTTTCTTTCAGTATGAGGAAGATGTGCATGATAATTCCACGATCCCGACATATCTTTGTCATGGGCCGTATGATGTTACGTTCATCATTGAAGATTTTCTTCGCGATAATGATCTGACGATATACGATAATTGGGATGGGAGATGTGTCGTAACTCACAAAACAGTTATCTATGGTGACAACGGATGGATGTTACAATTTGGAGAAGGCGATGGATTTTTTGATTTCATAGGTGCACTTTGGTATGGTTGGGAGGAATAGATCATGAAAAGAGTTCTGTATGTGTTGGTTTCAGCGCTCCTCTTTTTAAGTTTATTTTTAGTAGGTTGTAATTCATCCGAGGAGGAGCCGAAAGCGGAGACACCGCCCGAAGAGCTTCCCCCCGTTCAAACGGAAACGACGCTGGCGAAGGGGCTCGCATGCCGCATGTTTGAAGATAGAACAGAATACGAGATCTATGCCGCCGACGCAGAGCAAGTGCGATCCTTGAGCGGCACAGTGATCCTCCCCTCTTATTACAAGGGATTCCCCGTCACTTCGATCGCAGATTATACTTTCCAAGGATGTACACAAATTGAGGAGGTGATCCTTCCCGAAGGCCTTATACAGGTAGGCAAGTTTGGTTTTTCCGGCAGCGGCCTTGTCCGCATTTCTATCCCGGATACGTGTACGTCGCTTGAGGCCGCTATTTTTTCCAGATGCTCAAAGCTTGAGAGCGTGAAGCTTCCCCCAACGCTTTTGGAGATCTATGGGGGGATGTTTTTTAACTGTACTTCTTTGAAAGAAATCGAGTTGCCCGAGTCCTTGATAAAAATTGAAAGTGAGGCCTTTCAGGGGTGCAGTTCTTTGGAGAGCATCATACTTCCTTCGAATTTGCAACAGATCGGTTCGTATGCTTTTTTGGGATGCACCTCCTTGGGCCCCGATCTCTACATTCCCGAATCCGTACAGATTATCGGTCTTAAGGCATTCAAGTCGACCGGTGTTCGTTCGGTGGTCCTTTTCGATACCTTCCAAGTTATCAGAGAGGGGGCATTTGAATTTGCAACGATCTATACCGCCGCTCCAAGGGGAGTGAGCGGGTTGGAGACTGTCTTGACCCGATTCGAGTCGTGCATAGACTCGCTGTTTTTTTACAACACCACGTTGCGCTACGACGGAGAGGCCCCCTACGTCTATTGTATCGACGGAGTCGATTTTATGAATGTCTATTTAGACATAGGGTGCGATTACGAAAAATTAACGCACGCGCATGATGATGATTATTATAATTTCCCGGTTTTTTCTCCGTACCGCAAAGGGTATGAGTTCAAGGGATGGAGCACGACGGAGGGGAGCAACGAGGTCGATTTCGGTTTGTCGCTCTACGATCCCAAAACCTCGCCGGGCCCATATGGGGACAAGTGTGAACGCTATGGGCAAGGCCCCTTCCTCACCTCTTTGAGCTTGATGCGGGAAGTAAGGCTGGTCAAGGCGCATCAACCTCTCTATGCGGTCTGGGAGCCGATTGCGTGAAACGCAGATATGCAAAATTTCCTTCATTGAAAATACAGTCGCAAGCCTCTTCTCCCGGAAGGGGCTTTTTTGTGACCGCCTTTGCTTGGTGCGGGGAAAGCATCGCGATAGCGCATATTCTGTTGGGAAAAGCGTTGCGTTTCGGCGGCAAAAGGTGTATAATTGAGGAAAAAGAAGTTTCAAAGAGGCAAATATGATAGATATCGCATTGCTTCGCGCACAGCCCGAGCTCGTACGCGAAAATATCAAGAAGAAATTTCAGGAGCAAAAGCTTCCCCTTGTGGACGAGGCGATCGCCCTCGATACGCGCCGCCGCGCCCTGCAGACGGAGGGGGATAGCCTCCGCGCTTCCCGCAACGCCCTCTCCAAGCAGATCGGCGTCTTCATGCGGGAGAAAAAATTTGACGAGGCGAACGCCGTCAAAGCGCAAGTGAGCGCCGATGCGGAGCGGCTTTCCGCCATCGAGAAGGAGACGGAGGAGGTGGAAGGCAAGCTCAAAGCCATCATGATGCGCATTCCCAACATCGTCTCGAAGGATACGCCCGTCGGGAAGGATGATTCCGAGAACGTCGAACGGCAGCGCTTTCTGGAGCCCAAGGTGCCCGACTTCGAAGTTCCCTATCATCTCGATATCCTCGAGAAGCTCGCGGGCATCGATATCGACAGCGCGAGAAGGACGAGCGGGCAGGGCTTCTACTACCTCACGGGGGATATCGCCCGCCTGCACTCCGCCGTGCTCACCTATGCGCGCGATTTCATGATCAATAAGGGCTTCACCTATTGCATCCCGCCGTTCATGATCCGCTCGGACGTCGTCACGGGCGTCATGTCCTTCGAGGAGATGGACGGCATGATGTATAAGATCGAGGGGGAGGATCTCTACCTCATCGGCACGAGCGAACACTCCATGATCGGGCGGTTCATGAACACCACTTTGGACGAAAAACAGCTTCCCATCACGCTCACGAGCTATTCGCCCTGTTTCCGCAAGGAGAAGGGCGCGCACGGCATCGAGGAGCGGGGCATCTACCGCATCCACCAGTTCGAAAAGCAGGAGATGATCGTCATCTGCAAGCCCGAGGAGAGCGAGATGTGGTACGATCGGATGTGGAACTATACCGTCGAGCTGTTCGTCTCCATGGAGATCCCCGTCCGTACGCTCGAATGCTGCACGGGGGACCTTGCCGACCTCAAATACCGCAGTGTGGACGTCGAGGCGTGGTCGCCCCGCCAGAAGAAATACTTCGAAGTGGGCTCCTGTTCCAACCTCACCGACGCACAGGCGCGCCGCCTCGGCATCCGTTATAAGGGGGAAGAGGGGAGCAAGTTCGCCCACACCCTCAACAACACCGTGGTCGCGCCCCCGCGTATGCTCATCGCCCTGCTCGAAAACCATCTCCGCGCCGACGGCAGTGTGAATATTCCCGAAGTGCTGCGGCCTTATATGGGCGGCAAAACCGAAATCGTTCCGAAGAAATAAACGAATCGTATATTTGCTACGCGATCCTTTGTCGAAGGTGCGCTTCCCTTGGTCACGTACGAAAAAGTACGCTCCCGGCGGGAATGCTCCTTCTCCTTGTCTCGCTTGCAACTATGCGATTTAACGAAACCCATGTCGTGAACCCGCCCCCCGCGTCATCCCGAACCCGCGAAGCGGGTGAGAGGATCCCCTCATACGAAGTCCGATAAGCCTTCCCCCCGAGGGGGGAAGGTGTCACGGCGCTCTTGCCGTGACGGATGAGGGGCATAAGGTACCACTTTTCAAAGCCAACCCTCATCAGTCACCTACGGTGACAGCTGTCTCACGCGGATAGAGCCCCGCGTTCGGTCACCGTTCGCGCCTTCCGATGCGCTCACTCACCGCAAAACGCAGCGCACGGCACACTGTGCCGATGCGCAGAACCGCGTTTTGCGACCCTTGAAAAGGGGGAAGCCGACGCGAACCCGTCACCGTTAAAACGCGAAGAAGCAAGCAAGACAAGGAGTGCGAGGCTTTTCGCAGCCCGCGTACTTTGGCGTACGTGGGCAAGAAAAACGCAGCACGACGATGTATTGCGCCGCTTATACGCGTTTTGCAACAATAAAACATGAACTACGTATTTTTTGACATCGAATGCGCGTGCGTCTACCGCAGCGTCGCCAAAATATGCGCCTTCGGGTACGTCGTCACGGACGAAAATTTCAACGTGACGGCGCGGGAGGATATCCTCATGAACCCCAAGGGCAAGTTCCACCTCACCGACAGAAAGGGCGGCGAGGGCCTTGTTCTGCCCTACGAATACGAGGATTTCAAGAAATATCCGCTCTTTCCCGCCCATTTCCGCAAGATCCGTTCCCTCTTGGAGGCGAAGGACGCCATCGTCCTGGGCCATGCCACGATGAACGACGTCAATTATCTGAACCTCGAGACCAAGCGCTACCGCCTTCCCTCCTTCAAGTTTGAATTTCACGACACGCAGTTCTTCTGGATGAATGTGACGGGGGAATACGGCCACCAAGTCGGGCTCGGGGTCATCGCCGAGAACTTGGGCGTGGAGTTCACCCCGCACCGTGCCGTCGACGACGCCTATGCCACCATGCGTGTGTGCGAAGCGCTCTGCAAAAGAGAGGGCGTGAACCTTACGGAGCTCATCGAAAAGTACCGTATCCGTGGCGGAAGGGTGGAAAACTATCGCATCACCCCCTGCTCTTCCATGGGGCAGAAGCGGCACTATGTGGAAAAGGAGAAGGAGCGCGCCGCCTACCATAAGGCGCACGAGGAGTTCTACCGCTGCGTCAACAAGAACATGCACAAGAAGCGCAAGGGCGTCCTCGAAGGAAGGGTCTACTGCTTTGCAAAGGATGTGGAGGTCGATGTTCCCCACTCCGTCGAGCTGCTTCTCGCAATCTACCATGCGGGCGGGAAATATACTTCCCACCCCGGCGAGAGCAATATCTATGTCGCACGCGAGGAGGGCGGTGCCCGCTACGAGGCAGCCATGTCCGCGGGTGCGGCGTTCATTTCTTACGAAAAATTAGAGGAGACGCTTATCAAAAGCGGCGTCAAGCTATGACGGAGCTGCCCCAAAAATTCATAAAGCGGATGCGTGAGAGGCTGGGGGAAACTTTCCCCGCCTTTTTGGCATCTTACGATTTTTCGCCCTGTAAGGGCCTCCGCGTCAATACCTTGAAGATCTCCGAAGAGGAATTTTTGCGCCGCGCACCCTTCCCGCTTTTGGGGAGCGTGGGCGAGGGGACGCACGGCTATTATATCGAGGAAGAAAAGCCGGGCGCGGACCCCTATCACTTTGCGGGGCTCTACTATTTGCAGGAGCCTTCGGCGATGACGGTGGGGGGCATGTCCGAGGTTCTGCCCAAAAAACGCGTGCTCGACCTCTGCGCCGCTCCCGGCGGAAAGACGACGCATATCGCCGCGCAGATGGCGGGGGAAGGGGTCCTCATCGCCAATGAAGTGAACTTCGGGCGGGCGAAAATTTTGTCGCAAAATGTCGAGCGCATGGGGATCGGAAACTGCGCCGTCATCTCGGCGCAGCCCGAAAGCCTCGCTTCGCGGTTTTCCGCCTTCTTCGACCTCGTCCTCGTCGATGCGCCCTGCTCGGGCGAGGGCATGTTCAAAAAAGAAGAGAGTGCCATTCCCGAATGGAGCGAGGAAAATGTCGCCCGATGCGCCGCACGGCAACGCGAAATTTTGGATAGCGCCGCGGACATGGTGTGCCTCGGCGGGCATCTTCTCTATTCCACCTGCACGTTTGCCGAGGAAGAGGACGAGTGGCAGATAGAAAATTTCCTCTCCCGTCATTCCGATTTTTCCCTGCTCGAGATGAAGAAACTCTATCCCCACACCTTCCGCGGCGAGGGGCATTTCTGCGCCCTGTTGAAGCGTGAAGAGGGGACGGTTTTGCGTGCGAAGCCCTTCCCCATCCGCCGCGATACACAGGCGGAAAAGGCGTTTTATGCGTTCGAAGAGGACTTTTTCGAAAGGCCCCACGAAGGCAGCCTTCACACCCTTGCGGACGGCAGAATGTACCTCGTCCCCGCGGGCATGCCCGACCTTACGGGCGCGAGCCTTCTCCGTCTCGGCGTCGAATGAGGCGAATGGGACGGCAAGCGGGTCCGCCCCGCCCATGCTGCTGCCATGGCGTTTGGAGAGGGCGCGAAAAGGCAGGTTCGGCTCACCCGTGAAGAGGCAAAAAAGTACCTGCGCGGGGAGACGCTCCCCTGCGAAGATTTCTCGGGCTGGTGCGCCGTCTGCGTGGAAGAATTCCCTCTCGGCCTCGCCAAAGCCACCTCCGGCCTCCTCAAAAACCACCTTCCCAAGGGCCTGAGGATGTATGGGCAGTAAGCCTTCCCCCGTGGATGGGGGGAAGGTGTCGCCTTCGGCGACGGATGAGGGTGGTTCTTGGCGCCCCCTTTGAGGGGGAGCTGTCTGCGAAGCAGACTGAGGGGGTGTTGAAACGAATGAGAATGACACCCCTTCCGTCTCGCCGCTCGCGGCGAGACACCCACCCCTTGAGGTGTGGGCAAGGTTTTTGTATACTCAACTTAAAACAAAAATCGGCGGCTATGAAAGCCGCCGATTTTTTGATGGAGTTGTTTCCGAATAAACTTACTCGTTGTAGGGGTCATTTTCGTCGGGAGCGGGCGCTGCGGGCTCGTCCTTTTGAGCTTCCGCTTTCTCTTCCTTTACCTTGGGCGTCTTGACCTTGGGCTGTTTGGGCGCCTTGACTCTTGCAGCCCGCTTTCCTTTCTTATAGAACTTTCTGAAGAGCACTGCGCCGATCGCAAAGAGGATGGCCACTGCGAGGAGGGCGGAGGCGAGATACAGCCAGATGTTGCCCGAAGTATCACCCGTCACGCTGTCCGTCGTATCGTCGGTATCCTCGTCCTCATCCGTCTCCTCGTTGAGGCTGGGCGCCCGATCCACGGTGTGTTCGTTCACGGCATAGTTGAGATACATATTCACCGTGGGGAAGGCCGTACCGAGCACCTTGCCGTCCATATCCTCGCAGAAGAGATAGCCGAGCGCTTCTTCCTGTTCGGATTGCACATAGTTGCGCCAAGGGTTGCCATCGCCGTTCTCGTCGGTGTCCGCATCGTAGCGGAGGAAGTCGGGAGAATCGTAGAGGGTGAAGGTGTAGTAGAGACCGTATGTGCCCGCAAGCTTATCTTCGTCCTCGCTGTCGCGATAGGGGAAGGCCTCGCCGTCCTTATAGGCGAGCATCGTCTTTTCCGTCTCGTCGAGGAGGGTGGAATAGTTGCTCACGGTATCGGTGGCGCAGCGGTCGAAGAAGACATAGCCGTCTTGAGGGAAGCCTTCCTTCTTGCCTTCCGTCTCGCCGTCGTAGTCGCGTTGGCCCGCCCAGAGCTCGAGGCGGTATTGCTTATCCGCGTTGCCCGTCTGCACATAGAAGGAGACGGTGATCCATTTATCGGCATTCTCGTCGTCGCCGAACACCCTGATCGCGGCCTCTTGCTTCCCTTCGGCGGCCGGGTAGCGCACGATGTCGCCCTCGGCGGGAAGGTTCTTCACTTCCGTGCGGTAGGTGTAGGTCCCGTCTTCCGCCTCGTCGCGGTAGGCATAGTATTTGCTCCCGTCGAAGTAGTAGGCAGGCGTTCCGCCCGTGGTCACGAGGTTGCCTTCCTCGTCCTTTTCGAAGTTGGAAAGGTTCGCATAGTAGGCGTCGTCCGTCGTATCCTTCGCATTATTCTTATAGAGCCCGTTGGGCTGAAGCGCATACACGATCTCGCCCTTCTCGTCGAAATCCTTCGCATCGGGATCCATGTTGACGATGTTGCCGTCGTCATCGTACCAATAGGTGACTGCGGGAAGGGTGCTCTTGAGCCCTTGGTTGTATCCCTCGTTCGCCTTGCCCGAGACATCGATGAGATAGATGTAGGCGGCGGTGCCCTTTGCGACCTTCACGCGGACGGAGATCTTCGAAGCGGAGTTTGCACTCAGCGTGGCCTTCTTTGTGCTGTAGAAGCCGTAGGAGGGCTGATTTTCGCCGCTGGCATTGAGGAGCACGAGGGGCTGGTAGGCGGCGTTGGCGGTAGAGCCGTTCGAGCCGAAGAGGTTCTTCCACCAGATATTTGCATCATTGTTGTATTCGCCCGCGGCCGCATTGAGCTTACCCGACCAGGGAGCTTCCTCGGCGGTGAGCCCGATATACTTCTCCGCATATTCGGAGGAGAGCATGCCCGCATAGATGCCGTAGTTCTCGTGGAGCTGTTTGATAGAAGGATTGGGATCGCCGCCTTCGACGAGCACGTTGCTGCCCGCAAGAGCGCCCGTGTAGTTGGCGGGACGCGCCATCCCTTCCTCGAGGGTGTTGCCGCTCGCCGCCGCGCTGTCGAACACGGAGGGATCGGTCGCGGCGCCCGTGAGCGTCGTCTTCTGCGCATATGTGCCCGTCGCGGCATAGTTATATTGCGCGCGGGTGAGTTCGTACGTCTGGAAGTTCGCGAATGCCGCATAGCCGTCGCAATAGCTGCTGCGCGTCGAGGATGCGATCCCGGTAGGGCCGTAGGTGAGATCGAGGGTGAAGGACTTTTCCACATCGGAATCGTTCTCCACGAAGAAGAAGCACTGCACCCAGCCGTTCCAGATATCCTTGCTCGTGTCGTTCACGTCCACCTTGGCCACGGTCGTGGAATCGAAGGGCTCGATGGAGACCTTGTTCTCGCCGTCGATGAGAGTGACGCCCGCGCCGCTCTTTCCCGAGAGGATGGAGCAGGTCTTCACCCAGAAGGAGACGAGCATGCGGCTGTCGGCAGGGACCTGAATCGCAGGAAGCTTTGCGGTGTAGGCCGCGCCGTTCGTCGAAAGGAGGAGGACCATCGGGGCATCGCCGAAGGGATACTTCGCAAGATCCTTTTGCACGATATTCTTGAGGTAGCCGTTGTTCGTATCCGTTGCCTTGGAAGTGAGGTCGGAAACGGTCGCGCTCGTGAGGATGCTGCTGTACTCGCCCGCGGGCTCCCTGTTATCGGAGAGGGAAGCGTCGATGAGTGCGGAGGTGTAGGTGCGGCTCCCCGAGACCTCTTTGGTGAGGCCGAAATCTATCGTGGATTCGGGAATGGCGAGCGGATCGAATTCCGCCTTGAGGTCGAGGGCGTAGTTGGTGTTTTCGTCGTATTCGCCCGATTGCTTGTCCGTGGAGACGAATTTCTTCTCCTCGCCCTTATCGGTCAGGGTGCAGAGATGATCTTCCGGGACGACGGGCGCCACGGCGGGATCGGCAGTGCTGTCGCCGTTTGTTGCGACTTCGAAGTCGCCGTCGGTGACGAGCTCGCACTTGAGATCGTCGAAGAGGGCGATGCCGTCGATCGCCTCGTAGCGGTCCTCGGTCGTGCTGCGGCCGAGACCCAGAACGATGCGGAAGGTGGTCGCGGCAAAGGTGTTCGCACGGATATACACCGTGTATTGCTGCCAGCCGTTGTTCGTCGTCTGGTCGGGAGCATTGTCCGTGATGATGTCGTTGATCTGCATCTGGTCGAGCGCGGTCGAACCGACATTGTGCGTCACGCTGATATAGGCGCCCCCGCGCTTGGTCACGGAGACTTTATCGTAGTGGGTGAGGTTGATGGTCTTCACCCAGACGGAAACCTTGGCCGCCGCGCCCGCGGGAAGAGAGACGTCCGTGCTCGAGGTATAGTACTTCGAGGTACCGCTGACCTTCTCGTCGGCGTCGTAGTGACGGTTGTGGATCATGAGGACGCTCGAGCCCGCGGCCTCTTCGCCCTCTTTGTAGTGGAGGGGAATGCTGTCGCCCTTATCGGATGCATTGTCCTTATCCTTGATGTCCTCGGCAAGGTACTGCACATCCTTGAAGGTAATGGAGTACTGATAGTCGTCGTAGAGTTCGAATCCGCTCTCCGAATTGATCTTATAGAAATCGTAGAACTCGAGACGGTCGTAGAGGCTGGCCTTGTCCCAGTTATCGGTGGCGTAAGCAATGCGAGCGGGGGTAAGCTCGATATCGCCGGGGGCGGCATCGACGAGGTTGCCGTCGCTGTCCGTCTTTTTCCTGTCTGCCTCTTGGATGAGGGAGAAGGTCGACTGCGACATATATGCCCAGTCGGCGGTATTCACCACGCCTGAGGTGCAGTCCGAGGAAGGGGAGCTCGAAGAAGCGGACCAGCTCTGCGGACTGTTGATGAACGTGCGCCGATCGTCCTGCTCTTCCTTGGTTATCTCGCTGTAGAATTCGAAATCACCGTTTTTGATGAGTTGGGTATCGGTGGGAAGCGACGGTTCCTCCGTCTCGTCGTCTGCGGGGGTGTCGGTCTTGCCGCAAGCGGATAAGATCCCGAGAGAGAGCGTAGCGGAGAGTGCGAGGGCAAGGCCTGCCGTACAGCGCTTCTTCCATTTTACCGATTTCAAAAATTTCGCCATATCACACCTTTTTGGAGAATGCGGGGCAGCTTTCATCCCGCCGTCTCCCGTTTTTATCTAAAGATACTTTTCTATTTTAATATAATTTGGAATTTGTGGCAAGCACTTTCGCGCGAATTCCATAAAAAAAGAAAAGTTTTTTGCCGCTTACACAAACTTTTCATGGAAATACGGGTGCGGCCCGACCGGTTTTTGCGGAAAAGGAGGGGGGATGAAGCACAATTTTGCGAAATATCTTTTCGGCGGCGCGGCGGTGGGCGCCCTGAACGGGCTCTTTGGCGGGGGCGGCGGCATGGTCGCCGTGCCCGTTTTGCGCGCTGCGGGAAGGGATGAGCGGCGCGCCCATGCGACGGCGATCGCCATCGTTCTGCCCGCCTCGCTCCTCAGCGGCGCCGTCTATCTTTTCTCGGGGGCGGTCCCGCTCCCGCTCCTTCTCCCCGCCGGGATCGGATCGGCGGCAGGGGGGATCGCGGGCGCCAAGCTCTTGCGCCGCAGTTCCCCGCGCCTTATCTCCTTTCTCTTCGCCCTCTTCATGTTTGCGGCGGGCATAAGGATGATGCTCTGATGTCCTTCCTCGTCTTTCTTCTCATCGGCTTTGCGGGAGGCCTTCTCGGGGGCATGGGTATGGGCGGCGGCACCGTGCTCATCCCCCTTCTGACTATTTTTTGCGGGGTAGAGCAGCGGGCGGCGCAGGGGGTGTGCCTTCTCGCCTTTTTGCCCGCTTCCGCCCTCGCCCTTTCCGTCCATGCGAAAAACGGCCTGATCGATGCGAAGGGGGTGTGGCCCGTCGCCCTCGCGGCGCTTATCTTTTCCGTCCTCTTTTCCCTGATCGCGGTCGGGATCCGCGGGGAAACGCTCCGGCGCGCCTTCGGATTGTTTCTTCTCGCCCTCTCAGCCGTAGAGCTTTCGCGCACGCTGAGAGAAGGCGGCCGTTTGACGCCCCTTCCCGGAGTGCGCAAATAATTTTCAAAAAGGGTATAGACAAAGCGGCGATCCTGTGTTAAAATAAATGCGTAATCGTTAAAATCGGGAAGTATAACGCGCACGGCTTTCGGGTGCGCACAGTGCAAGAAAAGACAAGGACGGAATTTCTTCTCTATGGAAAAAATCGGTATTATCGATCTGGGTTCCAATTCGGCACGTCTTGTCATCGTCGGGATGTTCGGCGATGGGCACTTTATGGTGTTAGATGAACTCAAGGAGAGCGTACGTCTCGGGCAGGATATGGACCGCGACGGGTTTTTGAAGCCTCAGCGCGTCGCGGAGACGATCAAGACGCTCAAAATGTTCCGGCGGCTCGCCGACGCTTCGGGCGTCGAGCGCATCATCGCCGTTGCGACGGCGGCCGTCCGCCGCGCAAAAAACCAGCGTTCCTTCCTCGATGAGATCCAGGCGACCTGCGGGATCCGCGTCGCCGTTCTCTCCGAAGAAGAGGAGGCGACCCTCGTCTACCGCGGCGTGATCAACTCTATGGAAGTGCCCCGCGGCATCATCCTCGAGATCGGGGGCGGGAGCACCAAGGTCATCTACTATAACCGCCGCGCCATCATCAATTATGTGACGCTTCCCTTCGGCGCGGTCACCCTCACCGATCTCTTTTCGGACGACGGGCTCTCCCCCGAGGCGCAGACGGATAAGATCGAGGAGTTCTTCACCGAACAGTTCAAGAAGATCGAATGGCTGCAGGAGGTCGAGCCCGATACGCAGATGATAGGCGTCGGCGGGTCCTTCCGCAACCTCTACAAGATCAACCGCATTATCCGCAAATACCCCCTGAATATCGTGCATAATTACCAGTTCACGGTGGAAGATTTCGACGCCGTCTACGAGATGGTACGCGTGCTCGATGTGGAAAAGCGCAAGCGCATCCGCGGCCTTTCTCCCGCCCGTGCGGATATCATGCCCGCCGCGCTTGCCATCATCAAGGCCTTCACCGACTATCTGAAGGTGGAGACGTTCACGATCGGCGGCTGCGGCCTGAGAGAGGGGATCATGTTCAACGAGGCCCTGCCCATCACGGTGGAAAGGCCCATTGCCGACGTTCTCTCCTATTCCCTCTCCACCCTCGTCAAATATTACCGCTGCAACGAGAAGCATGTCGAACACGTCGTGCATCTTTCCATCCAGCTTTTCAAACAGCTGCGCGTGTTGCACAAGTTCCCTCGCATCTATCTCAAAGTCCTCAAAATTGCGGCAAGTCTGCACGATTGCGGCACGGATATCCGCTACTACAGCAATCCGCTGCATGCACGCTATATGATCCTGAACAGCGGCATCTATGGGGCGACCCACCGCGAGATCGTGCTCGCCGCCTTCGTCGCGGGATGCTATAAAAAAGAAGATATCTCCCCGCAGGAATGGGCGCGCTACAAGGATATCGTCGGGGAAGAGGACCTCGACGTCGTCAAAAAACTCGGTATTCTTCTGCGCATCGCCGAATGTCTCGACAGGAGCGGCCTCGGCATGGTGACGGGCATCAACTGCGACGTTTTGGGCGATTCCGTCATCATGAAGACGGAGCTTGCGGGCGATGCGGCGTTGGAGATCGAGCAGGCGATGGAGGCCGGGCCGGAATTTAAGCGCAACTTCAAGAAGAATCTCGAGATCCTGTAAAAGCGAAACGCGTAAAGGTTCACAAATTTTGTTTTGCTCAAAGGGGTACACGCTGTCATCCCGAACCCGCGACCGTCAACCGCGTCATGCTGCCCCGCGCGCATGGGTTTAACGCGTCATGCTGAGCCGAATTGTATTACGCAGTCCACGGCGGCCCATCCTCGAAGCATCCCGAACTACGAAGTCCGATGGCTTCTGAAATTCGTCACCCTTCGACACGGTTCAAGGTAACGTGATAAGAAGCATCCCCCAAATAGAAAACGCGGACTTCGTACCCATGGATTCTTCGGAGAGTTGCCCCCGCGGACATGGTATAGGGTAATCGCCTCAGAATGACGCGCTTACCACCACCCGAACGCCTCAAAATGAAGCCCGCCCTTCTTAATCTCTGATATGCACCTTATACTTGCAAGCAATTCTCCCAGAAGACGGGAGCTGCTCAAAACCATCACCGAGGATTTTACGGTGGAGCCTTCCCTGTACGAAGAGCGCGCGGGGAAACTTTCTGCATACGATACCGTGGAAAAGTTCGCGCGGGGCAAGGCGGCGGAGGTCTTCTCCCGCTTCCCGCACAGCCTCGTGCTCGGCGCGGATACCGTCGTTTCCCTCGAAGGGCGGGTGCTCGGAAAACCCAAAAACAGCGCCGATGCGGCGCGCATGCTCCGCCTTCTATCGGGGAAAACGCACGCGGTCTACACGGGCGTTTGCCTTATATCAGACGACTTCGAGGCATACCATGTCGCAAAGACGGCCGTCACGTTTCACGTTTTGAGCGAAGAGCTCATCGCAAAATACATTGCAAGCGGGCTCCCGCTCGACAAGGCGGGGGCTTACGGGATACAGGACGGGTATGCGCTCGTCGAAAGCATTGAGGGCAGCTACACGAACGTCGTGGGGCTTCCCGTCGAAGAAGTCCGCGCCATGCTCGCGCGGGGAGGGTACAAATGTTGAAAATCGCGATCGATCTCGGCACTTCTGTCACAAAAATCTTTCGTATCGGCAGCGGCATCGTGCTCGCCGAGCCCACGGCGCTCACCATCTCCAAGGAGACGGGCACGATCCGTGCGTTCGGGGCTGAAGCCAAGCGCCTTCTCGGCAAGACGGCCGAGGCGACGGATGTCATTTTCCCCGTATACGAGGGGGAGATCGTCGATGAACGCTACGCCGCGGCACTCCTTGAATACTTCCTTCAAAAGTGTGCAAAACGCACTTTCGGCGGCATCGAGGCTCTCTTCTGCGTGCCCTGCGGCATCTCGGCGGAGGGGCGGGAGCGGTATTTCCGCATCGCAAAATCGGCGGGCATCTCCCGTGTGAATTTCGCCGAGACGCCCTATCTCGTCGCCCTCGGGCAGGATGTTCCGCTCTCCGAGTCCAATCCCGTGTTCGCCCTCGACGTGGGTGCGGGAAAGACTTCCGCCGCAGCCTTTTCCCTCGACGGCATCATCGCGGGGCTCACCATGAACGTGGGCGGCGCGAACATGGATACCCACCTCATCGATCACATCGCAGAGCTCTACAACCTTAAGATCGGCGCCCTCACGGCGGAGCGGCTCAAGAATACGGTGGGGAGCCTCATCCCGCACGACATGAAGCAGACGGTCATCAACGGCCGTGACGTAACGACGGGCAGGCCCCGCTCGGTCTCCGTCTCCTCGCAGGACGTGCTCTTCCCCATCCGCACCTATGTGGATAAAATTCTGGAATATGCCGAGCTCGCTATGCGCAAGCTTCCCGCCGAGGTCTCGGCGACGATGTGCAGGAGCGGCGTATATCTCGCGGGCGGCGTGTGCAATCTTGCGGGATTTGCCGACTACGTGTCGCAAAAATTGCAGATGGAAGCCCATCTCGCGCCCGACGTCGCGACGGCCGTCATTTTGGGCGGCGGCAGGGTCGTGGGTTCCTCCGCCCTCATGAAAAAGATCTGCCTCGAATAACCTTTTTTTAAGATATTGAAAGGACGGCACTCGCCGTCCTTTTTCGCGCGGTCTCTTTTCATACAAAGGAAACGGCGAATGCTTTTCTGTCTTTTTTATAATAAAATTTTATGACAAACGCTTGACTTTATATCATAAAAGGATTACACTCATAGATGTGGCGGGGCAAACCCGCCGATACGGAGGTAATATATGCAAAAATCAAAGAAGATCGCCGTGCTCTGCCTATCCGGCGCGCTGGTTGCTTCCTGCGCCGCGGGGCTTTCGGCATGTGGCATCGTTTCGGGACCGCAAGTCACCCCGCCCCAAGAGGGGCACTCTTCCACCCTTGTCACGAACAAAGCGCCCGAGGAACTCACGCCCGAAGAAGTCATCTATGCCTTCTTGCAAAAGCAGAGCGAGCTTCAGAGCTATGTGATAACAGCTGAGGGGACAGCCAAAGCCAGCCTCGCAGGCTATAAACAGGACATTCACAATACTACATATAAGAATGGAGAGGACTTCCTCAATCAGGCGAGTTCCAACTCCGTCCTCGTGAAGATGAAGCACCAGGCCTTTTCGAAGGGCGGCAGGGTCGCCTACCGCAACGATTTCGAAGGGGAGCTGAGCGTTGCCGACAAGGCGGACTATACCAAGGTATACGGCTTCACCGCAGACGATGTGAGCCTCGGGGGATACATTATCAACCCCAAGACGCTCCGCTATGCCACCCTCGATAAGACGGAGGGGGATACGCTCACCTACTATTTCCGCCTCGCGGGGGATGAATCCTTCGAGGGCGGCACGGCGACGCAGTCGGCGACCGCACGCATCCGTTACCAAGCCAAGGCGTACGGCTCCCTCGACAACCTTCCCGCCTATTCCGACGTGGATATGCGCCTGACCATCAAAAAGGACTGGACGCCCGTTTCCTTCACGTCGTCCTGCTCCTACACGGCGAAAAAGATCCTTAGGATGAACGTGGAAGAGAGCATGACATCCGTCTATTCCAAGATCAACGAGAAGGTGGAGATCCCGAGCATTCAAGAGTTCACGCAAAAGCTCGGCACGACGCCCTCGACCCCCGTTTCCCCGCAGGAGGAGACGGACCCCATGATGCAGCTTGCGTCGGCGGTCGGTGCGACGTTGGAAGGGGGAAATGCGGCTACCCTTCCCGTCTCGATCGGGCTGAGCGCATTCGATGCGAAGAAGGACCTTTCGGGCGAGCTTACCCTAAAACTTCGCGAGGGCGCTTTGGAAAAGGGCGACTATGCGGACGCCGTTTCGCTTCGGTTCGACCTCTCCCTTGCGGACATGCCCCTCATCTCAACGCTTGCCGATACCTTCACGGTGCGCTATGAGGGCGGCGGTTTGCTCCTTCTGATGCTCGGGAACAAAACGGAGGGGAAGGACAGCTTCCTCTACACCTATCCCGTGGACCTTGGCGGCGTCTTCGCCTCTGTCGGAGAGGGCGGAGCGGAGGGGCTTCTCTCGGGCATGGGTAGCCTCTTTTCCGTCGAAAAGACGCAAACGGGCTATACGCTCTCCCTCAAAGAGGAGACCGTCGCCGCGCTCAATACCGCTCTTGGCGGTCTTTTGGAAAGTCTCGCACAGAGGATCGGCGATACGCACGGGTATATCCGCTCCTTCCTCGGCTTCACTTTAGAGAGCGCGAAGCTCGACCTTGCGGGGACGGATACGGTCACGGGGATCTCGGTCTCCGTCGCGGCGACCCCCGGGGAAAACGTCACCATGGGCGAGAAGATTGGCGTCTCCCTCGACATCAAACTCTTCGGCGGCGCGTTCAATAAGCCGTTTACGGGCGATCTCGATTTCCGTCTCGATCCGACGGTCGTGTGGTCGGGCGATTACTTCGCGCTCGCAAAGGCGCACCTAAACCTCGATCTCACGCCCGCGGCACAGCTTCTCCGGATGTTCGGTATGTTTGGCAGCAGTATCCCCGATATACCTTCTTGGCTCAGCGCCGACCTCAACAGCCTCGATGTCTACTACATGGGCGACGGCATGCTCACGCTTGTGCTCAACAATGCGGAAAAGAACCCTGTCTTTACGACCGATATCGATCTGACGCAGTACTTCCTCCCGGCGGCGACCGCGCTCGACGGCGAAACAAGCGGCGAGACGAGCGGCACGCAGGGCTTGCAACTTCCGCAGCTCATCTTCGAGGTCAAGGAGAACGGCTTTGAGATCTCCCTCGGAGAGACCCTCGTGCAAGCGCTCGATGCCGCTTACGGAGAACTCGTACAGACAGCGGTGGATTCTATCACGGAAGCCGCAGGCGGTGGTCTTATGGGCGGCATAGCGGGACAAATGATCAATGGCTGGATCGGCGCCACCATCACGGGCGCGGGGATCTTCCTCGGCACAAACGACGAAGGCCAGGCGATGTTCTGCCTCACGATCACCGGTTGTCCCACCAGTAATCCGAGCGGGGATTATTCCGAAAGGGCTCTTCTTACCCTTACCCTCACCCACCTCGGAGAACTCAGCGCAGACGAGAAGAAATCGCTGCTCGATGCCGGCGAAGAAGTCAAAGAACTTCATGAGATGAGCGAAAAAGCGGCGGAATATGACGCACAGTTGCAAAAATTCATCGACGAAATGGACGTCACCGAAGGCGGTTATACACAGTACGTTGCAGATGTTACCGCGCTGCAAAACAAGATCGCTTCCGAAAAAGACGGCGTGAAGACGCTCATGTCCAACAGATCCTATCTTGCAGAAACGACGTACGGGGAAAAACAATATTCCCTTCTTCTGCTTACCGCAGAGCTCTATCACGAACGCGCGGAGGCATTCAAATCGACGGTAGCGGAAATCACTGCGGACTCCGAAGAGACCGCATGGGACGAGCTCAACGCTCTCTACGATAAGAATGCCACCGTTCAAGGCATTGCCGTCCCCGCGATCAAGGAAAGCGAGATCCTCAAAACCGCAGTCGGCGACGATACGATCCAAACATATCTCACAAAGCGTACGGAGCACGAAACGAAGGTCGCCCAAAAGCTGGCAGCGGATATCACCGAAGCCAAGGCGGCGTTCAAACAGGCCACCGACCGCGACGGTTGGACCGCAGCGCTCACCAAGATCGTGAACGAATTCAAGCCCGTCTACGACAAACTTCCCGATGAATTGCAAGAGAATACGGGGTATCAAGAGTTCGTCGCCGAGGTCTACGAAAAGAACATCGATGTAGTCACGGAGGAGTACAACACGATCAAAGCCGAGCTCGAAAGGCTGACCGCGCTGGGCGGCGAAGCGACGATCGAAAGCCTTCTTGAAACGATGAAGAAACTCTCCTCCGCTTATGCCTTGTACTACGGATACGATTATTGGACGTCGAATTTGGACAACGCCTCGACCGCGATGGAGTGGGGAAAAACATGGATCACAGCGTTGAAACCGACTTGGCTCGAGGAAACCGCACAAGCGGAACTCAACCAAAAAGTCACCGCTCTCATCGCGCTGAACAGAGAACTCATCAAAGGCACTACGGAAAAATCGGTCGCGACCGCGCTCAAAGATGTCATCAAACAGGCAGTCGAAGCGCTCTACAAGCAGATCGGGAGTTGCAGGATCGTTGCCGAAGAAGGCGGTGCGGTGACATGGGATTTCTCCAAACTTCATATGAATGACGAGGAAACATCTGCTTTGCTCGAAAAGATCCACGGCATCCGCTTCCTGATCTGTAAAGTACTCACGACGGATCTCTTCGATGATTGGGAAGATGAGACGTTGCTGCAATTCGCGCGGATCGATCTCACCAAGTATGAAACGGCGCTTGCAGAGTATCTCGCAAGCCCGGCGCCGCAGGCATAAACGCCTAAATGCGCAAACGAGCAAAGACCTACCCTGCGGGAACGCAGGGTAGGTCTTTTGGAAAAAAGCGCAACGCGCAAACTTGCTCAAAATCGTTTGACATTTGCGTTTTCCTTGCTTATAATAGAGGCAAATAAGGCGTTTGAAACGGAAGAGACGCACCGAAAACTTTTTCCCCAGAGAGAGCGCTCCGTGGCTGAAAGGGCGCTTGAAAAAGGCGTGCGGTATTCCCCCGTGAGCCGCCCTTCCGAAAAGAACTTCAAGAGGGGCCGTTCCCCGCGATAGGGGCAATCAAGGCGTATATGTTTTTTATACGCGAACGCAGGTGGTACCGCGAAGAAGATTTCGCCCTGTCCGAAACGTGGACAGGGCTTTTATTTTTGCAGGAGGAGATATGGAGGATACCGATAAGATCGTAGAGGAAGCGACGGCGGAGGCGGAGAGTGCCGAAAGCTCCCGCGCGCTCTACGAGATCAGAATGAAGTTTTTGGGACGCACGGGCAAGGTGACCGCGCTCCTCAAAAACATGAAAGAGATCGCCGCGGAACACCGCCCCGCCTTCGGGAAGCGGGTGAATGCCGTGCGCGAGCGGCTCGAGGAAGTCTTTTCTTCCCTGGAAGAGAAGATCAAGGCGCGCGAGATGGCGGAAAAACTCGCGGGCGAGAAGATCGATGTGACGATGCCCGCACGGCGGCAGAGAAGGGGAGCGCTCCATCCCATCACACGCACGCGGGAGGAGCTTTGCGATATCTTCTCGGGCATGGGGTTCGAAGTGTTCGAAGGCCCCGAGATCGAGAGCGAGTACTATAACCTCACCGCCCTCAACATTCCCGCCGACCACCCCGCCCGCGACATGCAGGACACCTTCTATATCACCGAGAAATTCCTCTTGCGTTCGCAGACGAGCGCGGGGCAGATCCGCCTCATGGAGAAGAAGAAACCGCCCATCAAGATGCTCTCGCCGGGCAGAGTGTTCCGCTCCGACGACGACGCGACCCACTCGCCCATGTTCCACCAGATGGAGGGGCTCGTCGTGGATAAGGGCATCACCCTTTGCGATCTTCAGGGCATGCTCGACGAATTCGCCCGCACCATGTTCGCGGAGACGACCAAGACCCGCCTTCGCCCTTCCTACTTCCCATTCACGGAGCCTTCCGTCGAGGTGGATGTGAGCTGCACGGCGTGCGGGGGGAAGGGCTGCGCGCTCTGCAAGGGAACGGGCTGGATCGAGGTGCTCGGCGCGGGCATGGTGAATCGGAAAGTGCTCGAAAACTGCGGCATCGACCCCGACGAGTATACGGGCTTTGCCTTCGGCATGGGCATAGACCGCATCGCCATGCTCAAATACGGCATCACCCATATCCGTTCTTTTACCGAGAACGACATTCGTTTTTTAGAACAGTTCAAAGATTAAGAGGGGGGGAGATAAGAAGATGAAAGTACCTTTTTCTTGGCTGAAAGATTATGTTGAGATCGATATCTCCGCCGAGGAGCTCGAAGAAAAGCTCTTTTCCTGCGGGTTCGAGGTCGAGGAGCTCACCTATCTCGGCAAGGACGTCGAGAACGTTGCCGTCGGCAAAATTTTATCCTGCGAAAAGCACCCCGATGCGGACAGGCTCACCGTCTGCAAGGTGGACTGCGGGGAGCGGGGAACGGTGCAGATCGTCACCGCCGCGACCAACGTTTTTGCGGGCGCGATCGTCCCCGTCGCCTTGGATGGCGCCACCGTCAAGCATGAGGGCGGCGTGCAGAAGATCAAGACGGGAAAGCTCCGCGGCGTCGTCTCCGAGGGCATGTTCTGCTCGGGAGAAGAGCTCGGCATCAGCGACGATTTCTACGAGGGCGCAGAGGTGAACGGCATCCTCATCTTGGACATGGGTACCCCGCTCGGCGCCGACATCCGTCCCGTGGTGGGCATCGACGACTACATCTTCGATATCGACGTGACCGCCAACCGTCCTGATTGCCAGAGCGTCTACGGGATCGCCCGCGAGGTTTCCGCCGTCCTCAAAAAGCCTTTGAAACCGCTCGACGAGACGGGCTTTTGCGCCGCGGACACCGACGTGAAATTTACTGTCGAAGTGCAAGAGCCCAAGCTCTGCCCGCTGTATGTGGGGACGTATGTGAAGGACGTGAAGATCGCCCCTTCCCCGCGTTGGCTGCGCCGCCGTCTCGCCCTCTTGGGGCTTCGCTCCGTCAATAACGTCGTGGATATTACCAATTATGTTTTGCTCGAAGTGGGCCAGCCCATGCACGCCTTCGACAGGAAATATTTGCGCGGGGATAAGATCGTCGTGCGCTGTGCAAAGGAGGGGGAGAAGATCGTGACCCTCGACGAAAAGGAGTTCACGCTCCGCCCCGAGAACCTTCTCATCTGCGACGGAGAGCGCCCCGTTGCGCTCGCGGGGATCATGGGCGGGCTCAACAGCGAGATCAAAGAGGACACCTGCGAAGTATTTTTGGAGGCGGCCTGCTTTGCCCGCGACAGCGTGCGGAAAACTTCCCGCGCCTTGGGGCAGAGATCGGATTCCTCTGCCCGCTTCGAAAAGGGCGTCTACGAAATTTTCCCGTGGATGGCGATGAAGCGCGCAGAGACGCTCATGGAAGAGCTCGGCTGCGGCACGCCCACGAATTGCACCGCCGTCGGGAATTTGAAGAGCGTCTCCGAATACGGCGGCATTGCGCCCAAAGAGATCGAAACGACATACGAAAGGATAAATTCTCTCCTCGGCATCCAAGTTCCCAAGGAGGAAGTGAACGCCATTTTAACGCGTCTCGGCTTCGAGGTTACGGACATGGGTGCCTCGTTTTCCGTCAAAGTGCCGCTCTGGCGGAATGATATCGAGGATTATCCCGACCTTGCCGAAGAGGTCATCCGCCTCTATGGGTACGAACATATCGTGCCCACCTTCCTGCCGAGCGCGGCCGTCACGCACGGCGGCCTCACTGCGGCGCAGAAAAAAGAGCACCGCTTCAAGGAAGTTCTGGCGGAAGAGGGCTATTTCGAAGCCGTCGGCTATTCCTTCTATTCCCCCAAGGATTTCGATCTTCTGCGCCTCCCCGAAGACGCCGCGGAGCGCAGAGCGATCACGATCAAGAACCCGCTCGGTGAGGATCTTTCCGTCATGCGGACGATCTTAGCGCCTACCATGCTCGCGAACGTGGTGCGCAACGTGCGCCGTGGCAACGAGAAGGGGCGCCTCTTCGAGCTCGCAAATGTGTTCCTCGCGCAGAGCCTTCCCCTCGAGGAGTTCCCCGAGGAGAGAAAGCATCTCTCCGTCGCCCTATGGGGGGAAGGGGACTTCTTCGATTTGAAGGGCGCCTTCGAGGCGATCGCCGAATGTTTCGGCTTGAAGTTCACCTATGAGCGCGGCGAAAAGCCCTTCCTGCACCCCGGCGTGACGGCAGAGGTCAAGCTCGGCGAGAAGACTGTCGGCTGGCTCGGGGAGCTTCACCCCGCCATCGCCGCAGAGCTTGCCCTCGAAAAGCGGGTGTATCTGGGCGAGCTCGACTACGACATGGTCTCCAAGAAATTCCGTAAGGGAATCAGCTACAAGCCCGTTGCGAAGGTCCCCGATATCGAGCGGGACATCGCCGTGGTCGTCGACGAAAAAGTCACCTGCGCCGAAGTGGAGGGGTGCATCCTCCGCGCCTGCAAGGCGGCAAGAAGGGCAGAGCTTTTCGACGTGTATCGCGACGCCCGCCTCGGCGAGGGCAAAAAGAGCATGGCGCTCCACATTACCTTTGCGCCCGACCCCGCCGCCGAACAGCCCATCTCCGCCGAGACCGCCGACGGCTTCATGAAGAAGATCCTCGCCGCTTTAGCTCACACCTTGGGCGCAGAACTAAGGTAATAAAAATAAAGTCGGACCGCCGAGGTGGCTACCATGTCTGCCTCGACGGTCTTTTTGTATCGTGTCATCCTGAGGCGACCGGTATTACGCAGTCCACGGCAGCTCATCCTCGAAGGATCCCGAAAATGAAAACACGGAGTGTGAAAAAGACACTCCGTTTTTTATTTCGTCATGCTGAGCCTTGTCGAAACATGACCTTATAATAATGTGTGACCCTTCGACTGCGCTACTTCGCGGGCGGTACCGCTCGTGCCGACCTTAGTGCACAAATAGAAGCTGCGGTCCGGGCGGGCACCGTTCGTGCGAGCAAATGCGCGAACTCATCGCAAAACGCGGCGCACGGCACACTGTGCTGATGCGCAGAACTGCGTTTTGCGACCCTTGCAGGGACAGCGAGCGGACTTCGTATTTCGGGATTCTTCGCTGTGCTCAGAATGACGCGGTTGTCACTATGCCGCCTTGGTGAGTTTGACGGCGAGGACGGTCATGTCGTCCTCGGCGGTGCCGCCAAAGCGGGCGAGGGCGTCCTTCAAAATTTCTTCGGCGAAGGACTGTGGGTTGAGCGGGTGCATGCACGCGAGATAGGCGCACAGCTCGGAAGAAGAACCAAACGCCGTCGTCACGCCGTCGCTCATAAAGACCAAAAAGTCGCCCTCTTTGAGTTCCACGCGAAGGGCGGCGGGATGGACTGCTTCCAATGCGCCCATGGGAAGGGATTCCGCCTCCAGAACTTGCAGCGTCTCGCCCGAAAGGACGAAGCCGACGGGCGAGCCGATCTTCACGATATCCGCCATTCCCGTATCGAGGTTGACGGCGGCGAGGTCCAGACAGGAGAAGGTCTCTTCCGAGGAAAAGGCGATGAGGCTGTTTACTGTGCTAAGCACCGTCTCCGAGGGCATCTTCGCCTTATAAAAGCTTTCGAGAAGGGAGAGGGTGCTATCGGAGACGTCGTGCGCCGCTTCTCCGCTGCCCATCCCGTCCGAGAGGGCGACGATGAACCGCCGTTCATCGATCTTGAGGATGGAATGGGTATCCCCGCTCGTCGTTTCGCCCTCCTTTTTTCGGGAGGCAATGCCGAACGCCGCATCGAAGCGGGGTTTTCGCTTGAAGATGAAGCATGCCCGCTCTGCGCTCAGGGGGATCTTTTCCGAGAGGGCGAAGGGGACGCCGAGCGCTTTCGAACACACCTCGGCGATGTGCCCCCCTCGCTCGTCGCTCCCGAGCGTGACGGAGAGGGTCGCGCCTTCGCCTTCGCCATAGAGGAACACCTCGGAGCTTAAAAGACCGTCCTTTGCGAGAGCGGAGGCGACGAGATCTTCCTCGTTGGAGAAGGCGTACTCCTCGCTCTGAGAGAGGGCGATATCGCGGAGGATCTCACTCACGCCGTGCGCCTGCCGTGCGAGCAACATCCTTCCCTCCCGCGCCCGTTCGATCTCGCCGAGTACGCGGCCGTGCTCTGCCAGGATCTGATTGAGGGCGAAGAGCAGCCCCGACGGGCCGGAGCACATCTTGGAGAGGGAGACAGGCAGGTCGATGAGGTTGACTTTCCCCTTTGCCATGCCGACGGCGATGAGCTTATCGAGGGCGGCGCCGAGCCCCGAACGTTCACATTCACCGCGGCGCGGGCAGCTATCGCAGAGCGATTCCATGAGCTTTGCACGAAGCTTTTGGGGGGAAGCGTCGCCGCTGTCCTTCCAATCGAAGGCAGATTCGATCTCGCGGAAGAGCGCACTCACTTCGAAGAGCTGTTCCCCGACCGCCCGCCTGTTCCTGTTGACGGCGATGCGCGGAAGGGTGCGTTCACGGTAAAAAAGAAGGGTTTTCCGCATGCGGGAAAAGAAGCGTTCGGGCAGAGCAACGACCAGAATTGCGGGCAGAATGCAGGCGATAAGGCGGAAGACGATCTCAAGCGTGCTCTGCGCAAAGAGGCCTTCGAAATACATCACGGCGAGAAAGACGACGGGAAGAGACACGGCTGCGGCGGCCTTCCCGTAGGGGACGAGAAGAAGGAGCACCGAGGCAAAGACCGCAAAGTGGGCGATGGGGAGAAAACTTCCCGTCGAGGCGCAGAGCGGCAAAGATAAAACGACGGCGAAGGGGAGCGCGGAAGCGTTCTTCAAGAGCACGGCGGCAAAGAGGAGCGCGGTGAGCGAGACGGCATAGAAGACATCCGTCCCGAGCGAAAACACAATACCCATGCCCGCGAGCAGCCATACGAAAACGATCTGGGTGAGTTCCCCCGCCGTGAGCCGTGTCCGGAAAGCACGGCCGAGAAGGGCGGAAAGTGCGCCTTCGAACAAAAGCGCCGCAAAACAAAAACAGATGCCGAGGATAAGCTTTTGCAGGGTGGGCGTAAGGGGCAGGAGCGCATAGCCCGCATGGGGGAACAAAAAGATGAAGGGAAGCTGCGCCGCGAGTGCGTATACGATGCGTTCAAACCCCATTTTTCGGCGGAAACGGCGATAGATGCAGGCGACGATGAGGATAAAGGCCGCCTGTATGAGGGCGGAGAGGAAGGCATAGAGATCGGCGCATACGGCCGAGGCGAGCACGTATTCGGCGCACAACGTAAAGGGTTCGAGCCCGCACACGATCCCCGCAAAGAGGAGGGCGAAGGAGAGGGGCTCGCAAAAGGGGAGTGTGAAGTTCAATAGCGCCATACAGACGGCGGTGAGCGTGTAGATAAGAAGCGTCTTCGGCTCGATGCGTTTCATGATCGTCTCCTGAAAATTAAAAGGGCTTTTTTCGCCATTATAATGGATGCGGACCCGCGCACGGGGGGAGATACGGTCTACCCTTGTCGAGAATTGAAAAAATAGATTATTGCAGGGGAATACAGCTCGCAAGGCTGCCCCCACGTCATTATGTCCCGCAGACCGTTAAACGCGTCATGCTGCCCCGCGCGAAGCTTCTATTTGTAGACTAAGCGCGGCACGAGCGGTCACCGACCGCGAAGTAGCCGATAGACAAACGACGGCGGCCCCTCCTCGAAGCATCCCGAACTACGAAGTCCGATAATAAGCCTTCGCCCCCTCGGGGAGAAGGTGGCACGGCGTAGCCGTGACGGATGAGGGTGTACCTATTTTAGAATGACACCCCCTCAGTCGCGCAAAGACAGCGCGACAGCTCCCCCTCAAGGGGGCGCCGAAAGGGTGCGTCATCCTGAGGAGCGCTTCTTTTCGTCACCCTGAGCGTAGTCGAAGGGTGACCGCAATAATAATCTCATGCTTCGACGGGCTCAGCATGACGATATCAGGAACATACGGACTCCGTATAAGGGGATTCTTCGGAGAGAGGTCATTGCGGACAGTCGTATTATCCCGAACGGCAACTTCGCGGTCGGTGACCGCTCGTGCCGACCTTAGTCTACAAATAGAAGCTTCGGTCGGGGCAGAATGACGCTTTCCGCTCCCGTTTTCGTCTACCATTCCACACATTCTACTCTCGGTAGAGTGGTAAATTCTCGCGTAGAATTCGCACTTTTCGGGGTGGAAAGTGCATTTTTTGTGGTAGTACGGGCAAAAAGAGAAATAGGTTGCCAGATCGGGGCGGCTGCCGCTAAAATGAAAGAAAAAAAGGACGGAGGCATCTGTGGAATCCGCATTATCGATAAAAACAAGCACAAAAAATCCCCCGCGCTATACGAAGGGAGAGGAGATCTTCAACGCCGTCTCGCACATCGTGGGAGGGGCGTTCGGGCTCACGGTCTGGCTCGTGCTCGCCCTCAGGGCGCAGGGAGCAGTCGAGCAGCTCTCCGTCGCCGCCTTCTCCGTCGGAATCATCGTCCTGTACACGATGAGTGCGCTCTACCACTTTCTGCCCATGGGAAAAGGGAAGCGGGTCTTTCGCATCTTCGACCACTGCACCATCTTTCTGCTTATCGCGGGCTCTTACACGCCCTATTGCCTCATTCCGCTGTATGGAACGGGGGTAGGCCTCGGCGTTCTCATCGCGCAGTGGGTGCTCGCCGCGGCGGGCATCACGATGAACGCCATCCGCATGAACAATAAGGTCGTCAAGGGCATCTCGATGGCGCTCTACGTCGTCATGGGGTGGATGGCGCTCGTCTTTCTCCCTGCCCTTCTTCCAAGGGTGTCTGCGGCGTGCTTTTGGCTGCTGCTCGCAGGCGGCATCGCCTATACAGCGGGCATCGCGTTTTTCGCCTTCGGAAAGAAGGTCCGCTATTTTCACTCCGTGTGGCATCTCTTCGTGCTCCTCGGCACCGCGCTTCAATTTGCGAGCATCCTGCTTCTGCTCTGAAAGGAAAGATGCCCCGCCGCGAGGGCGGGACGCGATAAGGAAAGGGACAACGAAAAAATTCGTTGTCCCTTTCTCATAATGCGTGCGAGTGATCGTTTGGCGACGGTCGCAGCTCGCATATATTGAATTTGAAATATATGAATTTTCGCAAGATTTTTTCTTAAAAAAATTCAATTTGACAAATTCGCTTATTTTGTGATATACTAAGTATGCCAAACAATCATGAAGTCCTTTGCGGAAGCACGGGCTTTTTATTTGCATGACTCATACTACCCTTGTATGAATTTAGCAGGACTGCAAATTCCAGTGACGAGGGTAGGATAATTCCGTGCTTCATCATGATTGTTTGGCGACGATCGGAGTTTGCGTTTTGTAGCGCGTCGGCTTCGGTCGGCGCACTTTTTATTTTGAGGAGATAGTAAAATATGTTCAGAGAGTATCAAGATTCTCGAATTAAAAGAAACCTTGGATATGTGAAGAAGCTTTCTTTGGTCGCGCTTATTTTGTGGGGTGTTTGCGCATTCACATATCTGTTTTGGAAATGGTATCTATATGATTGGATGATTTCACATCCGCAGGATCTTTCATTGTCTTATATCTGTAATTTTTGGGGCGGAGAGGAATTTTGGAGAGAAATGTTGGACCCGTACCAAACGGCTGATTTGACGAAGGAGATAACTTGGGACTTTTTCTATTGCGAGATATATTTTTTTCTGGCATGCGGTACTTATTCCTTTTCAAAAAATTTTGCACAAAAGCCCTTTGCATGGAGGATGAAGCTCCAAAGCCAAGTCCGTTTTGCGTCAAATGATGAAATGAAAGAAAGTTATAAAGAATCAAGTCAAAATAATGATATTACTCGAATTAATCTTTATATCGCTGTAAATTTTATTCCCGTTGCAGTATTTGTTGTATTGATTTTTGCATGTCTGATCGCACTCATGGCGGGAACGTACGGAGATATTTCCGACGGTGTAAGATCGGTTTCTTTTCATCTCGGTTATATGCTTCTTTCCCATATCTTCATCATGATTTCGAGCGGGTTTCTCATTCAAAACCGCGTTCTTATCAAGCGGGAATGGGAGGAAAACCCGCCCCCGTTTTTGCTTGAAGAACAACGTCAAGCGGCAGAGGAACGGCAGAAAGCGGAAGAGGAGGCCCAAAAGCAAAAAGTCGAACAAGATACCTCAACTTGCAAGGCCCTCCTCGAAGAGTGCGGCATGCAGTTTTTCCTCGAATACTACCCGCAGCTCAAACGGCTGCCCATTCGCGACATAACCCTATCCGATCACTATGCCCCCGAGCGCGACGTGCGCCTTCCGCCGGCGAAAAAAATCGTCGATATGGGATTGACCGAATGTGCCGTGCATTACATCATCGAGACCTTCGGCGACGTTTTTTCAAGCGAAATCATCGAGCGGGCGCAATCGATCTTGGATGAAATAAAAAATGAAAAAGGAGAAATAAAATGAAAACCATCAAAGCGGGCGAGATAATTTACGCCGAGACCAACGCGGAACTTCTGAACGGGCTGCTCGGCACCCATTATAAGGCGTGGATGAAAGCCTATC
>CANQCA010000002.1 GCA_947589585.1 uncultured Clostridia bacterium | reverse complement strand
ACACCGATTTCTTCGCCATTGACACCCGTGACGGTTATTTTAACTTTGCCAAATTGATCCTCACCGTTGTACTCGAGGGTTTGATTGTTTACTGTCACCGTGAGATCTGCCTTGTTGACGGTGACGGTATAAGAGCCCGTTTTAACGTTATAGTTATCCCCTGCATCGATTTTGTAGTAGACGGTTACGCCGCCTTCTTTATAATCCTTGATCCCGAAGACATTACTACTATAGTTACTCATTTCTTCCGAGCTATATTGGATCGTAGGTTCGAAGTCGTTATCTCCTTCAACACCATGCACCTTGCTTTGGTCGATCCCGATGTGATGCTCGGTTCCGTTGTAGGTGAAAGAAAGCGGGTTATCCGTAAAGTTATCATCCACCGTAATATTTACCGGCGTAATGGTGACGGTATAGAAGCCTGTAACCTCGGTATAATTGTTGCCCGCACTGACTTTGTAGTAGACCGTGCAAGAGGTGACGTTCTTGATTGTGAATCCGGTCTCCGAGTAATCTTCATCGTTGACGGTCTTACTATAAAGGACTGTTGCGGCGTCTTCATTGTATAAAGTACTCGTTACTCCGACTGAGATGAAATGGTCTTGCGCATCATATTTATCGTTGTAGCCGGTGGGCCTGTTCACCGCGAGCGTTGCCTTTTTGATGACGAATTTGAGATCCGTGTAGGGGGCGGATTCGGTTGCAACATCTTCTGCATCCGACCACTTGTAGTTATTGGGCTCCTTGAGAGAGACCTCGACGGTGTAGCCCTCTTCATTTGCGTTTATCTGCACGTTGCCCGTTACAGACATGGTGTTCCCATCGAAGGTGTTAGCCTTAAATTCGAAGGTCTGCATTTCGCCGTTGTAGGTGTAAGTCTTTCCTTCCGCCGCCTCGGGCTTCTTGACCGTCGCCTTGGCGATCTTGAAGGAGATTTGGGCCGTGTCCCCAGCTTCGCCGCCAAAGGTATAGTTACCGCCCGCGGTCAAAGTGATGGTGTAGTCGCCCGCATTCTGGATGGTAGATACTACCCCACCCTTTGTAATCTGATAGGAATAAACCTTATTGCCTTGGTTGCTTTCCTCGCCTTCCACCGCACCTGTGACCGTGAAGAACTTCTCGGGAACGAATGCACCGCCAGTGTAGGTCTCTTCAACGTCCGTTTTCGTCAATTCAAGCGTTTTTTGAGCAATCTTGACGGTGTACTGAGCAGTGACAACATTATAGTTGTCGCCTGCATTTATTTGATAGTAAACGGTCGTGCCTTCTTCATTGTAGTCCTTGATCTCAAAGCGATCGCCGTAATTGCCTTCCGTCTTACTGTATTGGATCTTGTAATCGAATGTAGTGTCGAATTCGGCGCCCGTTACGTCTATTTGAACTTTGTCAAATTGGTCCAAGCCGTTATACTTGAGATCTTCGGGCACAGCTACATTAACCGTGAGAGCTGCCTTGGCGATGGTAACGGTGTAAGAGCCTTTGGCGTCGTTATAGTTGCCGCCCACCGCAGAAACTTTGTAGTAGACCGTTCCCTGATCTTCGACGTTAATGATTGTGAAAGGATCGCCGTAAGTGCCTTGTACTTTACCATAGCTGAACATGAGAGCCTCATCGTTATAAAGACCTGAAACTTGAGTATTCTCTTTATTGAGTTCAACAAAGTGATTTCCGCCGTTAAAGGTAGCGTTAACGTTCGACGCTTCAACCTTAAAGTTAGCTTTTTTAATATTGAAAGTATAATTTCCTGTTTTATCGTTATAGTTAGGGTTACCTGTGATGCTATAGGTGACAGTGTGCGGCCCCGAATTGGTGAATTGATAGCCGTTTGTGCTGTCTTCAACTTGCGTATAGGTTATGGTGAGGCTATTGCTATCGAAATTAGCGTCCGCTTCCACGCCGCTCACGGTGATACCGGCGCCCTGCGCCGTCGCATTATAGGTATAGTCATCTGCGTCCGGCGTGACGATATAATCCGTCTTCGCAATGGTGACGGTGATCGTCTCCGAAACGCCGGTGTAGTTGTCTGTACTATCAATTGAAAGCACAATCTTATATGTGCCTGCATTAGTGAAGGTCTTTTCTTTATACTCGCTTTCGTCGCCACCGAAAGGCATGAATGTGACCTTGGGGGTGATCGAATATGTCACACTCTTAGCGTTTGTAAGGTACGCGGAATAGCTGCCCAACGTAAACTTCGTTGTTCCGTCGTAAGTTGCCGCCACAGAATTATTTTCGACGTCAATTTTCGTCGCCGCCTGCTCAATTTTAACGGTGAAGGAACCCACTTCCGTGCCGTAATACTTCGCGTCTTCCTCGTTGGAAGCGCTGATTTGATAGTAAACCTTATAGGTGCCCACATTGACGAAGTTAGAAGTATCAGGAAGATCCTCAGACCAGTCGTTACCATTCTCATTCAAACTGTATTTGACATCGGGGGTGAATGTTTTATGCGTACCGTCTTCCGCGTCATAACTTGCTTCGTCAACGGTCACCCCAGAGATATTCGTAAAGCCTACCCCATCGTAAGTCTTGGTGTTTGCCGTCGGAAGCTTAACGTTGAAGTTTGTATCCAACAATGTAAGAATGATTTTGTCATAAACAACGTTAAAGTTATCTGTGACGGGTTCACTCTCATATGTGATGGAGAAATCCTTCAATTCATAGGCAATAACATTGTTGCCTGACACAAATTGGTGCTTTTGATTGTTATACTTATACTCACCTTTAACTTTGGCATTATTTGTGAATTGCAGTGTTCCATGCAGATCGAACACATCGAGATATTTTGTGCCATTAAAATCCATTTGGAATGTGGCAACATTCTTACCGACGCTCGGTTCCCATTCAATATCAAAATCCTTGATACTGACGGTGAAACTGTCATTTACATATTTGATTTCATAATTTTCTCCCGTATATCCATCCACAGACACGGTATAGGTGCCGGCGTCGAAGTAGGTCTTCGCCGTGTAAGGCTCTCCGCCCTTGGTGTAGGAGAATTGAGGCGTGCCGCTTATGACCCCAACGTCTTCATTATAGGCAAAGCCCTCAAAAGTCACTTTCGGAGCGACTTTCGTCCCATAGGTGATGCTTTCTGTTTTGACGGTCGCGGTGAGTTGCTTCGGCGTGACTTTGAATTCGGCTGAAGCCGCATAGGTGATCTCATAGTTTGCGAGCGTATAGTCGCTTGCCGTGACGGTGTATGTGCCGACGGGGTATTTTTGGGATACAATCCGGCTATCTTTTTTCAAAGTATAGGTCGGCTGCTGCCCCGCGAGAAGGGTGTCTGCTGTTTCCCCTTCGACAAAGCCTTCAAAGGTTGGATCGAATGCCTCACGAAGATTCTCCAGGGTCAAATCTCCATAATGGATATCGGACTTCTTGACATTTACGCCGACGGTGAGGGACTTCCTTGCGACGGTGAAGGTATTTGCCACGAATTGAATGTTATAGTTGTTGGAGGTGAGGCCGTTCGGGGTGACTTGATAGGTGCCCGCGTCGAAACGGCCTTTCGTTTGATAGTCCGTGTAGGATGTGCCACCCTTCGTGTAGTCGTAGCCGAGGAAGCCTTGCAGGTCGTCTTTGCTCTCCCCTTCCGCGAATTCGCCGTAGACGACGTTTTCGGCAATGGTGTCGCCATAGGTGAAATTTGCAATTTTCGCCGTCACGGTAAGGGCCTTCTTTGCGACGGTGAAGGAGCCGCCGTTGATCTCTATATCGTAGTTCGCGGCGGAAAGGCCGGTCGCCGTAAAGGTATAGGAGCCGGCATCGAAGTAGCCGTGCACGTTCTTGTTATAGGCGGTTTCGGCTCCGGCCTTTTGATAAGTATAGGTGAGTTGGCCCGTGAGAACGCCGGCTTGACCTTCTTTCTCGCCATAGACAAAACCCGCGTATTTTACGACATGGGTAGGCTGTTCGCCGTAGGTGAAGCCTTCGACCGTATCGGTGACGGTGAGGGTCGCCTTATTGACGATGAGGGTCGCAGAATCCGTTGTGAGGGTATAGTCGGGATTGTTTACAAGGCCTTTGAGGGAAATGGTGTAACTTCCCACGACTGCCTTGGGGCCATTTTGGGCATTGAGTGTTTGTTCATAAGAAGTCGTGCCCGTATAGACAAACTTCGCACCTGCGAGATAGGCTTCGCGCTCTTCAGTATTTAAGAACCCGTTGTAGCCGTCCTTTGTCGCAACGATCGTCGCCTTGGGCTGCGTGCCGTATTTAATGGTTCCGTTGGTGAGCGAAACGCCGAGATACAGAGTGCGGGGATTGATCTGGAAGGTCGCTTCCACGATCTTGATCTCGTAGTTCTTGGCGGATGCCGTCGTCGTCGCAGTGTACGTGCCGGCATGGAATTCCGTCATCTCCGCGCCGTCTTTCAGGTAGCGGATGGCGGGATTTCCGTTGAGGACGCTCGAGGGACCCTCATCGTTGACGAACCCTTCATACTCGATCGTCGCTCGGGGCGTGAAGCCGTAGATGATGTCGTCTTGCTTGAGTGTGAGCGTCAAGGGCGCGGGGGTTACCTTGAATTCATGTTGCGGGAAGGATATCTCGTAGTTGGGAGATTCGAAATCCCTGGCTTTCACGGAGTAGTCGCCTACGGGGAAGGAACTATAGCCATAATAATTGCCTTGCGCATCCGCGTAAACAAATCCATGAACGCCGCTGAAGACACTTTCATCCTCTTTGTAGGCAAAGTCGGTCTCGCTGTAATCGAATTGCGGGTTGCGCGCGTCACCGTACTTTAAGTCATCCAACTTGACGCCGATGGTGATGGGCTTTTTCGTGATCTCGAAGGTGGCGGGGGTGACTGTGAAAGTCTCGTAGTCGTTGCTTTCCGCAAACGCCGCCGTGACGGTGTAGCTGTTTACAACAAATTTATTGTCTTTGTTCTGATAATCTCTCCCGTTCGCCGTCTTGTAGGAATAGACGGGATCTTGGAAAAGGGCTTCGTCCGCCTCGAGAACGTTGTCGAGCGTGTAGCTCGGTTCGGGCAGGGTGCCATAGACGCCGCTCTTTGCAGAGAGCGTTGCGGAAGCGCTGCGTTTTGCCACGTTGAACGTGGCAGCCGCGGGCATGGTCACGCTGTAATTGGCGGGATCGAGCGGTTTGATGCTGAGCGTGTGCTCTCCCGCGTGGATGAGATCGCCCTCGGAGACGACCTGATCCGTGCCGTCGAGGACGAACACGGGCGTGCCGAGAACTTCGGGCTGTTGATCGTAAACGAGCCCTTCGAACGTGATGACGGGAACGAAATCCTGCTTATTGCCGTAGGTGTGATCTGCGACGGTGAGCGTGGTCGAAACCGTCTTCTTCTGCACGTTGAAGGTGAGGTCCGCCACCGTGACATTGTAGTTGCGGAGCTCTGCGGGGGTAGTCGTGACGGTATATCCGCCCACATCGAGCTTATCCTTTTGCGCCGTCACGTCCTCTTCGCCGGAAAGATAGGTGTGCGTCACGGTCAGGCCGATATCCTCGGGCGTATCGCCGAAGAAGAAGCCCTCGTATCTCACGCTGACTTCGGGAACCTTGTCGCCGTAGATGACGCTTTCGTGATCGAGAGAAGGCGTTGCGGTGAGCGTCGCCTTATCGACATGGTAGGTCTCTTCGAGGACTTCATTCTGGATGATGAAGCCTTCCTTATAATTCGCCGTGACGGTGAGCTTTACAGCGCGTTCGCCCGCATCCACGAGGACGAGATCTCTGCCCGTCTCCGCTGCGGCCACGCCGTCCACTTCCCATTGGAAGGAATAGGTGAGCCCTTCGAGCGCGTGGGAACCGACGAAATGCACCTTGTTGTTCTCGCCGCCATAGATCATGTTCTGCTCGGCGTAGATGCGGAAATCCTTGAAATCGAACACATGCTTCGCATAGACGTGAAGATGGCCCGCTTCGTCGATATCGTACTTGGCACGTTCCTCGCCCTCGAGCGCCTCAAGCGCAGGCATGGCATTGAGATCTTCGACGGGAATGGTGTAATTCTCATCGAGGAACCAGCCCTTAAAGACGAGGATATCCGCCGCGGAAGGCACGCTCCAATCGAGTGCGCCGCCGAATTCATGGTCGGAAACGGCGACGTCGCCGAGGGCATGCTTCTCGAGGGTGTAGACATTCTTCTCGTAGCGTGCGGTGATGAACATGTTCCCGCGGACGTTATCGAAGGAATTGATATCCCACCCGGAGAAGTGGTACCCGTCGTGAACGGGAGGCTCGGGCGCTTCGATGCTCGAACCGTATTGCACCTCCGTGAAGCTCTTGATGAGATCGCCGCGGGCCGCGACGCCTTCAAAATCCATATCATAGAAATTGACGGTGAACAGACGGTCGATCTCGGGGATCTCTTCCACCGGAGTCTTGCTGAACACGGCCTCGTAGGTCATATTCCCCGTGACGGTGGCCGTCTCTTCCTCGATAAGGTCCCTATCGCTATCGCCTGCATGTTTCCAGCCGAGGAACGCATACTGATAGTCGTCGTCGGGAGAATGGACGGGATCTTTCTCGGGGAATACGACGATATCGCCCAACTGGGCCTCGTCGTACTGATCATAGATCGTCTCCTCGCTCATAAAGATAACTTGGTAGGTCGTCGTCTTTTCCTCCGCCTCGGCACAGGCGGCACCGACAAGCGCGACCGCACAGGCCGTAAGGACCATACCTGTTGATAACCAGATCTTTTTCATAGCAATCCTCCTTAATGAGTGTTCGCTCTTCGAATTATTTTATGCTCAGAGCGGAAAGCCGAATTTTCCCCCAATTCTTTATGTGTTCCCGCTCACGCGCATATGACTATTGTTATTGTAAATGAGAAAACAAATAAAGTCAAAGAAATTTCCCGAAATTTGATTTGGACCGAAACTCACATAAAATTCATTGCATGAATGAGAAAAAGAACGCATAATAAACATTTTAATGAAATTAAATCTCAAAAAAAGTTTCTCCCTAACAAATATATAATATATTGAGTATCAAAAAAGGACGAAAACCGCGCCCCTTCACCTCCAAAACGAGGGCGGGAGCATGGCCGCATACCCGCCAAAAGGCCCCGTTTTGCGAGCTCCTCTCCGCGAAAAATCCCGCGGCGAAATGCCGCGGGATAGCTTTCCGATTACATATTGCGTTCAGTGTTTTTAAGTCCAACTTTCAAGCACTGCGAGGAAGGATGCATAGTCTGTGACACCTGCGAACCTTTCGGACGAAGTCAGTGTGATCGGTATAGAAAGCTCGGCACCTGTCGAATTCTCCACCGTTTGATCGGCAGGATTATCCACCTCGATTTTCCAACCATTTTCACCGAAGTTGTTCGCTACCAATTGGGGATTACCATACTCATAGTTCGCACCGATGATAGGATTGGCGTTGTCTTTTATTCCTTTTGCTTTGAAGAAATTCTTCTCGATTTTCAGATATTCTTGTTGATCTTCCGACATCGGGCTTGTGACCCAGCCGACGATCCCGCCGATATGGGGCGCGCTTCCATTGTCTCTGCCCGCAAGATATTCGTAATTTTTAGTCGTATTATATTCGACATAGCAGGAGTCGATTCCATAGTGATCCGCACCTGCGCTTGCATAGAGATACCCGACAATGCCGCCCGCCACTGCAGTATATAAAGTGCGACTTGAAGGGGCGCTATACCATTGCCCCAAATTGATCCCAATGACGGAGCAGTTCGATACCGATCCCCCCTCAATGCAACCGACGATGCCGCCCACATTATATAGGAGATGATCTTCTGTGCCCTTCGTCTTGTCGTCCCAGCCTTCGTGATAAGGTTCTCCGGTGATGCTAAAGCTATCCGTATTCACGTGACAGTTTTTAATGATCCCCATGGAGTAGCCGGCGATCATGCCGATGTTTTCCATGTCTGTATAGACGCGGTCACCCGCACTGTTCTTAACATACATTGCCTCTACATTGGCACTTCCACCGGTTTTTTCAAATGTTATATCGGAGATGGTCGTATGCTTTGCATAACCGACGATATATCCATAATTGCTACCCATAACCATAAGTTTGTTGCCCTTCGGTTGATAGGTGAAGTTTTTGATTTCGCCGCCCGTCTTTTCTCCGGTATAGCCGAAGAGGCCGACATTGTCAATAAACTCCGTCCTACCTGTATGTACGGCCCCCGAAATGGTCTTTCCATTTCCGTCAAAGATGCCGTTGAAGGGATGAGCTTGGGTACCGATGGGCGTCCAAGGGTAGATATTTGAAAGATCGACATCCTCGTAAAGTTTAACTGTCTCACCCGCAAAGTCTTTGCCATTGTTCACCCTCTGCGCGAGTACGGCAAGGTCGGCGGGGGTGCGCACGGCGTATGAAACGCCCTCTTCCTTTTCGGGATCTTTGGTATCGGCGTTGGCCTGCACAGCGATAACAGAGACCGTGATCTTGCAGTTCTTATTCTCCGGGTCTTCGCCTGCATCCTCGGGGAAAGTGATTTCCACGGGCACCGACTCGTTCGTGCCCACCGACAATGTCTTCCAATCGGAAATGGCCGTGCCCTGCTCTATGAGTGCCTCTCCAACCTTGACCTCGAGGGCGGAATACAGCTCATAGCCATATGTAACTTCCACTCTGGTCTGATATTTGGCAGCGATGGTAGAGCCAGCATTCTGCGCCGTGATGTTGAAGGTGACTCTGTCCATGGGGGCAAAGTTTTCAAATGTTACCGTACCGTCCTCGATCTTAGCCGACCCGCCGACTATATCGAACTGCCCGTTCTCCGTCGTCTTCTTATAAACGATTTTGCCGTCTTCACGTTTGATGAGCCCCGTCGCAGGGTCCACATCGGGAACATAGGTTTGCAGTTCCTCTAAGCTCGCCTTCACGTCGACTTTGCCCGAGGTGATGGCGATGTTGACACTGTCTTCGCTCGTAAAGAGGGCCAGAGTGGAGCCCGCGATGAGGCTGGCGCACATTGCCATCGTCATCACGCTACCCAAAACAACTTTTGTGGTTTTCTTCATGTTAATCTTCTTAAAAATTTTTTCATACAAAGGGATATCGATCTTGTGGCCGATACATCTGTGCAGCCTCTATTTTATACCGAGAAATTAGGTATGTTAAGAATTTTACCGATATTTTTGGTAAAAATATAGTTGTGAAAGAAATAAAATTTTCGGAAAATCTGAAGTTATTGCGGCAAAGCAGAAAGATATCGCAAACCGAACTCGGAAAAATGCTGGGCGTAGATCAACGCACGGTAAGCGGCTGGGAACATGGCGTGAGCGAGCCGAGCTTCTCCGTTCTCGCAAAGCTGTGCGATATCTTCGACGAAACAATGGACGATTTGTTGACGTAATTTCGCACCCCTTTACGGGGTGTTTTTATTGGGAAGGCACTGCCCGGTGAGAGGACTTTTGGGGGTACCATGTCCGCGGTTGACCCCCTTGCGGGCTGGTCGAGCGTCATTCTGAGCCGATAATACCAATACGACTGTCCGTAATGACCTCTCTCCGAAGAATCCGTGGGTACGAAGTCCGAGTTTTCATCCTCGGGATGCTTCGAGGATAAGCCGCCGTCGTTTGTCTGTCGGCTACTTCGCGGTCGGTGACCGCTCGTGCCGCGCTTAGTCTAAAAATAGAAGCTGCGCGCGGGGCAGCATGACGCGGTTACCCATGGACTTCGTATGAGGGGATCCTCTCACCCGCTTTGCGGGTTACTTCGTCGCTGCGCTCCTCGTGCCGACCTTCGATAATCAATAGAAGCCTCGGTCGGGGCGGGATGACAGCGTAATCCCGAGCAAAACAAATTTGTGAACAAATAAGCAAGGCGCCCAAAAAGGGCGCCTTGCGATCCGAGACGGGCCTGTAAGCCGGGTTCTGTCGAGCGCGGCCATTTATCTACGCCTACCGTCGCCGATAGGCTTTAGCGTTATTGGCGGATGTCTTCGGGCGGGCAACCCTTCATGAAGACATCCCAAACTTGCATCGGACGGGGTTTACATGGCACGGGGCGTTACCGTCCCGTCGGTGAGCTCTTACCTCGCCTTTCCACCTGTGCCCATCGCCGCGGGTCCTCCCCGTGGGCGCCCCGCGTATTCTGCGGGGACTCGACGGGCAGTCTATTTCTGTTGCACTTTCCTTGAAGTCGCCTCCACCTGACGTTATCAGGCGTCCTGCCCTGCGATGCCCGGACTTTCCTCATCGTGCTTGTGGCACGCCGCGGCCGCGTAGCCCGCTCGTATCGGAGATATTATACCACAAATTTCGCCAAAGTACTTGTTTTTTGCGGGCGATATGTTAAAATATTTTTGAATTCCTTTTGGGAGAATGATCATGAAAAAAACCAAGATCGTCTGCACCATCGGCCCCGCATCCGAGCGCGAAGAAGTCATCTCCGCCATGGCGGATGCAGGCATGAACGTCGCGCGGATCAACTTCTCACACGGCACACACGATACCCATGCCCGCATCATAGCCACTCTGAAAGCCGTCCGCGCCCGCAAAAACATTCCTCTGCCCATCATGCTCGACACCAAGGGCCCGGAGCTGAGGATCGGCACCTTCCGCGACGGGAAGATCTCCCTCGAGGCAGGCGACATCTTCGCCTTCACCACGGAAAATGTCTTGGGCGACCGCGAGCGCGTCTCCGTCTCCTACCAAGATATCTGCGATAAGATGCGCCCGGGCGATAAGATCCTGCTCAACAACGGGCTCATGGAGTTCGAAGTCGTCGAAGTAACGAGGCCCGACGTCATATGCAGGGTGCTCACGGGCGGACAGCTGAGCGATAAAAAGAGCATGTTCTTCCCCGAAAAGGATCTCGACCTTATATACCTCTCCGAGCAGGATAAGGATGACCTTCTCTTCGGCATCGAGCAGGGCGTCGACTTCATCGCCTGTTCCTTCGTCTCGCGGGCACAGGATATTCTGGACGTGCGGGAATTTTTAAGGGAACACGGCTGCACGGACTTCGACCTTATCGCAAAGATCGAGAACAGGACGGGCGTGAACAACCTCGCCGAGATCCTCGCGGTCTCGGACGGCATCATGATCGGCCGCGGGGATATGGGCGTCGAGATCCCCTATGAAGAGCTCCCCGATATCCAGAAGAATATCATCAGCGCCTGCCGCATTGCAGGCAAGCGGGTCATCACGGCGACGGAGATGCTCGAGAGCATGATCCACAATCCCCGCCCCACGCGTGCGGAGATCTCCGACGTCGCAAACGCCGTATACGACGGTTCGAGCGCCATCATGCTCTCGGGAGAGACTGCGGCGGGCGATTACCCCGTGGAGGCCGTCGCCGCCATGGCAAAGATCGCGATGCAGGCCGAGAGCAAAAAGGAGTTCATCCAGCATGTGGAAGAGAGCGAATATCTCATCCGCGGCCTATCCGATGCCCTCTCCCACTCCGCCTGCCTGCTCGCCCACGACGTGAAGGCGAAGGCGATCGTCGTGTGCACCCGCACGGGAGAGACGGCAAAGATGGTCTCCCGCTTCCGCCCCATGATCGATATCATCGGGATGACGACGGACGAGAAGAGCTACCGGAAGCTCGCCCTCTCGTGGGGCGTCCTGCCCGCCCTCTCCGAAGAATACTTCTCGGTGGACGTCCTGTTCCACTTTGCAAAGCGCGCCGCGATCGAGAGCGGGCTCGTGAAAAAGGGCGAGGTCATCGTCATCACGGGCGGCACCCCCAACGGCAAGAGCGGCAACTCCTCCCTCATCGATCTGGAAACCATATAGAAATTTGCATGAGAGCGAATTTCCCCCACCCATGTCCGAGACAGAGCATGCAGAAAACGCATGAATATGCGAAACCGCCCGCGCATTTGCGCGGGCGGCCTTTTCTTTTTTCAACGGGTCATATTCAGTTTCCCAGCGTGTCGCGCATCCTTGCGACGGCCTCGGCGCGTGAGGAAGTGCCGATCTTCTCGTAGATGGAGGAGATATAGTTGCGGGCGGTGCCGTCGGTGAGCTTTAAGGCGCTCGCGATCTGCTTATTGGTGAAGCCCTCGTAGATCATGAGGGCGATCTCACACTCGCGCTCGGAAAATCCGAACCTGCGGCGGAGACGGATCTCGCGGTCGCTCGCGACGAGCTTTGCCGCACTTGCGATGTGCTTGGCGACCTTGGCGGGAAGAATGGTATCTCCCGCATGGGCGTTTTTGACCGCCTCGATGAGAGCGGGCGCGGAGATATCCTTGAGAAGATACCCGCTCGCACCGTTGTTGATGGCGTTCAGGATATAGTCGCTGTCGTCGAAGGTGGTCAGCACCAGCACCTTGGTCTCGGGCAAACGCGTCTTGATCTCCTGCGTCGCGATGACGCCGTTCATATTGGGCATGCGGATATCCATGAGGACGACGTCGGGCCTGAGCCGCTGAGCCTCCTCCACGGCCTTAAGACCGTCCTGAGCGATCCCCACGACCTCGATCTCGGGGCAGGATGAGAGCACGCTCTTGATGCCGTCGGCGAGGATCGCCTGATCGTCTGCGATGAGTACTTTGATCATATTCAACTCCCTTTTTCTTGATTGGCCTGCTCGCCGTCGAGGGGGAGCAGGATGTGGATCTCGAACCCTTCCCCGGGCTCTGTTTCGAACCATACCGTCCCGCCGAGCGACTTTGCGCGGCGCGTCATGCCCGAGAGACCGAATCCCTCCTTGAGTTTGGATATCTCCATGCCCTTGCCGTTATCGGAAAGAAGCATGCTCACGCTTCCGTCCTTTACTTTGAGTTCGAACCAAAAGGCGGTCGCATTGCCATGGCGGAGGCCGTTGGAGACGCCCTCTTTGAGCGCATTCATGAGGAAGCGGCGCTTTGCGTCGCAAAGCTCGAGCTCGTCGATGTCGTAGCGGATGGCGATGCCCGTTCCGTCTGTCGATTCGTGGATCACCTCGAGAAGCTGGCCCTTGAGGGTCATCCCCTCCTCTTTTCCCGAGAGAAGGTGCACGCTCTCACGGAGCTCCTCCAAGGCGTGTTTGGCCTGAAGATTCGCCGCGGCCAGTTTGCGCTTGGCGTCCTCGACGTCGGTGTCGATAACGAGCTTTGCCGCCTCCGTCTGCATGATGACGGTCGTGATGGAGTGCCCCGCGGTATCGTGGATCTCCTTGGCGATGCGCTGCCGTTCTTCGAGGGCGGTGAGCTCCTGCAATTCGAGATAGGCCTTGTTGAGCTTTGTATTGATCTCGTTGAGTTCGTCGTTCGCCTTGGTCAGCTCACGGTTCTTCTTATAGAAGAAGATGGCGAAATTGATGACGAGGAAGTGGATGACGATAAGCATAAGATCGCTCACCATGCTCGAGGCGACGGAGAGGAAATCGAACTGTGCGGGCCCGGCGTGCAGAAGCTCGGAGAAGGCGAAGGTGATAAAGAGCACCGCGACGCACATGATGCACATGAAGATGCTCCCCCACAGGCGATCCTGGCTCAGATAGTACTCGGTGAGAATGATGAGGTACATCGTCGAGATGAGAGAGCCGCTCGAGAAGATCGTGAGGACGAGGAGGCACAGGACGTCGAGAACATAGAAGGCGATCTTGCTTTTGAAAGTCTGCATCGACCAAAGCTTTACGGCGTTCTCCGCGAGGAAGAGCAGGGAGACGGGAAGGGTGACATACCAGCCGTAGATGCCGAACTGCGGCCCGCGGCTGTTGACGATGAGAAAGATGCAGGCGATCATGAGCGCCCCGAGCAGGAAGAACTTCGCATACTTGTGGAACACATTGAGGGTATCGAGCGCTTCCTTCGTCGTCGTAGGCGCATGAAGATGGATTTTTTTCATGGTTCCTCCTCCCCGACAAAGCTATCCTTGCAGTTCTGCCTGATGGCGCTCAGCCTTCCCGAGAGAAAATAGGAATACGTCTCGTTCTCCCCCACGATGATGTGATCTTCGAGCGAGATGCCGTGCGCAAAACAAAGCAGGGAGAGCTGTGCGGTGAAAACGTCGTCCGCCGCGGAAGGGCGCGCCGATGTGAGCGGATGATTGTGCGCAACGACGATACTGTGCGGATGCTGAAGAGTGACGATCTCATTGAGCTCATCGGGTGCGATCGTCACTTTGTCGGATTGGAACGTGGTGAAATGCTTGGTGAAGAACACGCGGTGCTGTTCGTCGAGACAGTAGACCTCGAGAGATTCCTCCGTGCTCCCATCGAAACGGGAGCCGAGAAAATCCACAAACGCATGAACGTTTCCGACGACGGGGAGACTGTATTTCGCATCCGCACGGCCGAGACGGCCTATCAGTCCGGAGAGTGCGGAAAGGTAGGCGGCCGTGCTCTCCCCGATCCCCTCTATGGCGAGATATTGATCGTGATCTGCGCGGAATACCCCTTCCAGACTCCCGAATGCGGAAATGAGCATGTGCGCGATCGGGTTGGTATTTTTGCGGGGGATCGCAAAAAAAAGCAAGAGCTCCAGAAGTTCATGGTCCTCCAGATTGCCCGCGCCGCGCTTCAAATGAGCAAACATTCTTTGCCTATGACCTTCGTGCATCCTATCCGCTCCGCTGAAATATGTCATAATTATAACAGTTTTGCGGGAGAAATACAAGTATACGGCATATATTTTTTCTTCGGCGGGGAAATTTTCCCTTCCCGAACGCCATTTTCCCACATGCGGCGACCGGGACAAGGGAAGGATCGCGCAAAACTCTTGACATCGCGCCGCGGTTTTGGTAAAATAAATCAATAGACGGCGGCGAGAAAGCCGCTGCGGAGAACGATCATGAATTATCTTGACAAGGCCGCTAAGAGCATCGCGGAGAGCATCCGCTTCGATTCCTCGCATCAAAAGAAGGCGCGCGGCGCCCCCTTCGGTAAGGGTGCGGCGGAGTGCCTCTCCCACTTCTTATCGCTCGCAGAAAAGCTCGGCTTTTCCACCAAAAACTACGACGGATACGTCGGAGAAGTGCTCTTCGGCGAGGGAGAAGAATTTGCCGTTTTATGCCACCTCGACGTCGTTCCTGCAGGGTCGGGCTGGGACATGCCCCCCTTCGGCGGCGTCATCGAAGGCGGAAAGATCTGGGGCCGCGGGGCGATGGACGATAAGGGCCCCGCGATCTGCGCGCTCTATGCCATGAAGCAGCTCCTCGACGAAGGCTTCGTGCCGAAAAGGAAGATCAAGCTCATCGTCGGGTGCAACGAGGAGGACGGCTGGGCGTGCATCGAGCACTATAAAAAGGTCGCCCATATGCCCGAGGACGGCTTCTCGCCCGACGCGGATTTCCCCGTCATCTACGCGGAGAAAGGCATTTTGCACGTACGGCTGCACTTCCCCATAAAGAAGGCGCCCTTTACACGGCTGCAGGGCGGCACGAGCGCAAACATGGTCTGCGATCTTTGCGAAGCCATCCCCCGCATCCGCGATGAGAAAAAGGCGGCCGCGCTGGGTCTTACGTTCGAGAAACGCAAACTCGTCTCCCGCGGCAAGAGTGCACACGGCTCCACCCCCGAAAAGGGCGAGAATGCGATCCTGCCCATTCTGCAATATTTTGCGGAGTGCGAGGTCGTCCGCCACATCATAGAATGTCTCTTCGACGACGCCTACGGCCTCAAAACTCTTTCGGACGAGACGGGCGGGCTGACCCTTTCTCCCGATCTCGTCAAGTATCGCAAGGGCGAAGTGCAAGTGGTCGCCGACATCCGTTATCCCGCCACCATGTCCGCGGAACGGGTGCACGAAAAGCTGCGCATGTTCGGCATTCGCTATGAGACGCTGCACCATCAGGAGCCCCTCCTCGTGGATAAGGACGATGAACTCGTTACAACGCTTCTCAAGGTCTACGAGAAGTGCACGGGGAAGTCGATGGGGCCCGTCGCGATCGGCGGGGGGACCTATGCGCGAGCGCTTGCTCACGGCGTGGCGTTCGGCCCCGAAAAGGAGGGCGACGAAGCCGTCATCCACCAACCCAACGAATATATCACGCTCGAGCGCGTGAAACTGCTTTTGGAGATCTACCGCGAAGCCATCCGCGAACTCACGAAATAACCAATGTATGCGAAACCGCCTCGGGCACTCCCGAGGCGGTCATTTTTTTCTTCGTTACAATTTTACGATCGTGAGGGTGGCCTTGTCGCCGTTGATATCGAGGTCCTTGGTGAAGCCCTCGTGCGCACCTTCCTCTACTTTTTCGGCGAGGACGTCTTGGGCGAAAGAACCCTTCAAGAGCACTTTCCGCGCCCTTCCCTCTGCGACATGGTATAGGGCAATGCGGTCGGTCACCTCAAAGCCCGCCTCTTTGCGCATGGATTGGATCTTGGAGACGAGCTCGCGCTCTGCGCCCTCGTCGAGGAGATCCTCCGAAAGCTCGGTATTGAGGGCGACGGTGATGCCGTACCCCTGCGCCGTGGCATAGCCGTGCGCGGAAGAGGTGAAGATCTGCAAGTCTTCTTCGAAGAGCTCCACCTCGCCTTCGAGATCCACCTTGTAGGGCCCGCCCGCCTTGACGCAGGCGACCACTTCCGCCGCATTGCACGTCTGTAAGAACTCCGTGATGAGGCGCAGTTTCTTGCCGTACTTGGGGCCGAGCGTTCTGAGCTGCGGCTTCAAGGTATAGGAGACGAGTTCCTCGCCCCCCTCGAGGAAACGCAGCTTCTTCACGTTGAGTTCGTCGAGGGTGACGGCTTCAAGTTCCCCCGAGATGGCGAGCTTCTTATCCGAGGCGATGAGCATCTCCGAAAGGGGCTGGCGGTTCTTGAGATTGCCCGTGTTGCGGGCGCTGCGCCCGAGCTCGACGACGTGCAACACATCCTCCATGCCCGCTTCGAGGACGGGATCCACCCATACCATGTCCGCGACAGGGTAGTCACAGAGGTGCACGGAGATGGGAGCATCGGGGAAAAACTGCGGGACCAGATTCCGATACATCATCTCTGCCATGAAGGGCATGTAGGGCGCGATGAGCTTTGCAAGCGCCACGAGAATGGTGTAGAGCGTCGTATAAGCCGCCGCCTTATCCTCGGTCATCTCGGGCCCCCAATAGCGGTCGCGGCCCCTTCTCACATACCAGTTTGAGAGCTCATCCGCATAGTCCTGAATGGCGCGGGCGCTATCCAGAATGTTGTAGGCGTTGAGCTGTTCATCCACTTCCTTCACGAGGGTGTTGAGCTTGGAGAGCGCCCACCTGTCCATGAGCGAGAGACGGCACTTCTTCAAATCGTACTTTGAGGGATCGTAGCCGTCGATCTCCGCATAAAGGGTGAAGAAGGCGTAGGTGTTCCAAAGCGTTCCCTGAAACTTTCTCTGGCTCTCGGAGACCGCCTCTTCGCCGAAGCGCGAGGGCAGCCACGGCGCACTGTTTGTGTAGAAATACCACCGCACGGCGTCTGCGCCCTGCTTCAAAAGCACCGTCCACGGATCGACGACGTTGCCCTTGTGTTTGCTCATTTTGATGCCGTTCTTATCGGCGACGAGCCCTAAACTGATGCAGTTTTTGAAGGGCGCCCTATCGAAAAGGATGGTCGAGATGACAAGCAAGACATAGAACCAGCCCCTCGTCTGGTCGACGGCTTCCGAGATAAAGTCGGCGGGGAAGGTCTCCTCGAAGAGATCCTTGTTCTCGAAGGGATAGTGATACTGCGCAAAGGGCATGGAGCCCGAGTCGAACCAGCAATCGATGACCTCGGGCGTGCGCTTACAGGTGCCGCCGCACTTTTTGCAGGCGCAGAACAATTTATCGACGTACGGGCGGTGCAGTTCGATATCCGCGGGCGCACCCGTCTTTTCGCAAAGCTCCTGCCGCGAACCGATGACCTCGATCCCGCCGCAATCCTCGCACACCCAAACGGGCAGCGGCGTGCCCCAGTAGCGGTCGCGGGACAGGCCCCAATCGATGACGTTTTCGAGGAAGTTCCCCATCCTGCCCTCTTTGATGCTCTCGGGCATCCAGTTCACCGAACGGTTGGCGGCGATGAGTTTTTCCTTGACCTTTGTGACCTCAATGAACCAGCTTGCCCGCGCATAATAGAGAAGCGGCGTATCGCACCGCCAGCAGTGGGGATAGCTGTGCTCGTAGGGCAGTTTCTTGAAGAGCAGCCCCCGCCCTTTGAGCATATCGAGAATGATCTTATCCGCATCCTTTGCGAAGAGCCCGTCGAGTTCGGGGCAGCGCTCATCGAAACGCCCCCGCTCGTTGACGAGCTGGACGACGGGCAGATGATACTTCTTGCCGACGCGGTAATCGTCTTCGCCGAAAGCGGGCGCGATGTGCACGACGCCCGTGCCGTCGGTAAGCGTGACGTAGCCGTCGCAGACGACGAAATACGCCTTTTCTTTGAAGCTCCCTTCCGCCCAACCGAAGAGCGGCTCGTACACGGTACCCTCGTAATCCTTCCCCTTGCGGCGATCGACGACTTCGAAGTTTTCGAAGAATTTGCCTGCGAGCGCCTCGGCGAGAATGTAGTGCGCACCGTCCTCCGCCGCGATCTCGACGTAATCTTCATCGGGATTCATACAGAGCGCGACGTTGGAAGGAAGCGTCCACGGCGTCGTCGTCCATGCGAGGATGAAGGTGTTTTCCTTTCCCGCCACCTTAAAGCGTGCGATCGCGGAAGTCTCCTTCACGTCCTTATAGCCTTGGGCGACCTCGTGGGAAGAAAGCGCCGTGCCGCAGCGGGGGCAATATGGAACGATCTTGTGCCCTTTATATAAAAGCCCCTTCTTGTGCATCTCTTTGAGCGCCCACCAGACCGATTCGATATAATCGTTGTGATAGGTGACATAGGGGTGTTCCATATCCACCCAATAGCCGACGCGCTCGCTCATCTTCTCCCATTCGCTCTGGTATTTCCACACCGATTCCTTGCACTTCTTGTTGAAGGGCTCGATGCCGTACGTCTCGATCTGCTTTTTTCCGTCGAGCCCGAGCGATTTCTCCACTTCGAGTTCGACGGGCAGCCCGTGCGTATCCCAGCCCGCCTTGCGCAGGACATGGTAGCCCTTCATGGTGCGGTAGCGGGGAATGGCGTCCTTGATAGAACGTGTCAAAACATGCCCGATGTGCGGCTTGCCGTTGGCTGTGGGAGGACCGTCGAAGAAGGAAAATTCCTTCCCGCCCTCATTCTTTTCGACGGACTTTTCGAAGATGTGGTTCTCCTTCCAAAAGGCCGCGATCTCCTCTTCCCGCTCCACGAAATTGAGCGATGTATCTACCTTTTTATACATAAAAACTCCTTTGAGGGGTGCTCTTTTTCAGCCGAAGATGCCCTTGCGGGGGCGCACTGCTTTTACTTCGAACCCGGCATCCTTGACGCATGCGGCGATCGCTTCGTCCGAAAGGTTCGTTTCAACGAAGACGACCCCTCTTTTGAAATTTGCCCGCGCGCTTAAAATGCTGTCGATGAGAAGAAGCTTGTTCTCGAGCCGCTCCGCACATTTCTTGCAACAGAGATCTTCGATCTCGATGACTTTTTTCATACCCACAAATTATAGCAAAAAAGCGGGGCGGTGTAAAGTTATTTCCGCCCGCAGAAAAAAGTTTTGCATATCCTTTACGCTTCTTTGCCCTCCCGCACGGTATGGCGGATATTGGAAAAGTCGAATTTCCACTTGCCGCCGAACTTTCCGAAGCGGTTCCATAGCCACAGAAGGTAGCCTATCACTGTGAAGATCAAAACGAGCGCAAGCACCCACAGGCAGACTTTTCCGTAGCCGAGCTCATGCACGTTGAGGAAGAAATACGGATATTCAAAATTCTCGATCGTCCCACCTAAGATGAAGATATACACGACGTAAATGAGGGGTAAGATCAGGCTGTACAGGGGCGCAAACACCGACATGGTACCCTTCTTTTCAAACAATATGTAATCAAAGACGAAGAGGAGCGGCGCGAGACAATGGAACGACATATTCCCGATATCCAGCCAATAGCTTGCCTGCGCGGGGCTGTTGAGGAGAACGATCACGACGAGGAACGTGACGAGGATCATGACGGTCGTCATAAATTTGAAGGTCCGAAGGATCCTGTTGTATCCCTCGCGTTCCCCCTTCAGAACGCGGACTGCCGTGGCGACGGTCACTGCGATAGAGACGGCAAACACCGCATAATTGGATAGATTGGTATAGTACTTTAGGATCTCCCAGCTCATGGAATACCCGCCTTGCCCCGCATAGAAAATGCGGAGAGAGAGCAGGCAGGCAAGAAAGGAGACGCAACATAAAACAATGCGGTACATGAGTTGCACGACAAGATTCTTTCTCATATTTACCTCGAAATAGTTTCCTTTGTGTATCAATTTTAGCGACTTTCATTCATTTTGTAAAGAAAAATCACGAAGTGAACGAAAATTTTCCAAAAAAGATAGCAATTTCCCAAATAGCGTTGCGTTTTGCGCGCAAAATTGATATAATATGTTTCAGTTTCGGAGGTAATTTATGCGCGCGCTTGCCATCAACGATATCTCCTGCGTGGGGAAGTGCTCTTTGACCGTGGCGCTCCCCGTGCTCTCCGCTTGCGGGGCGACGGTGGATATCCTCCCCACCGCCCTTCTCTCCACCCACACGGGCGGCTTTTCGGGCTACACCTTCCTCGGGCTCGACGACGAGATGAAGAAGATCTGCGACCATTGGGAGACGCTCGGACTCAAATACGACGTGATCTTGAGCGGGTACCTCGGCAGCCGCGCCCAGATCGAGTTCGTGAAGGAAGTCAAAAAACGCTTTTTGAAGGAAGGCGGGCTCTTCATCGTGGACCCCGTTCTGGGGGATAATTTTTCCTTCTATCGCGGCTTTGATGAGGGGTTCGCCGCGGACATGGGTACCCTCTGTGCGCTCGCCGACTATATTTTGCCCAACGACACCGAGGCCTTCCTTCTCACGGGGGAACGCGCTGCGAGCAAGGCGCTTGCAAAGCTTGCCGCCCTCTGCCCCCACCCCGTCATCACGGGCGCGGACGATGAAGCGGGCTACGCCCTCTACTACTTCGACGGGGGCGAAAAGCGCATGCCGCTTAAAAAAGTGGAGGGCTCCTTCCACGGCGCGGGCGACGTGTTTGCATCGGCCTTTGCAGGCTGCATCGGCGGCGGGATGCCCTTAGAGGCCGCTTTGAAACTCACCGTGGAATTTTGCTACCGCTCCATTCTGCGCACCGCCCGCGAAGTCCCCGATAAGAAGTACGGCATGAACTACGAGAAGGAACTGCATATCTTGACGGAAAAATTTTGTTAACGGCGTCAGTCTGCCTCGTGGGTATGCGTCATCCTGAGCCGTGGGTATGCGTCATCCTGAGCCGTGGGTATGCGTCATCCTGAGCCGAAATTGTTGGATGAAAACCGTGAGCCTATCCTCGAAGGATCCCGAAGTACGAAGTCCGTTTTTTCATTAAGGGGACGCTTCGGAGATAGGCCCTCTCGGACATGGTATAGCCGCTTCGGCTCAGCATGACGCGGTCACCCCCTTCACCCCATAACAAACCAAAGGAGAAAAGAAATGGATAAACCCAAACTCAAAAACAACATCCTCGCCATTTTGCAAAGGGTGTGCGAGGGCGTGCTCGGCGGCATGATGATCTCCCTCGGCGGCGCCGTCTACCTCGCCTGCCGCTACGGGCTCACCGACGGGCAGGAAGTCCCCTTCTACGGCCAATATATCGGGGCATTCCTCTTCTCGATGGCCCTGCTCGCGATCTGCATGCGCGGCTATGCCCTCTACACGGGCAAGATCGGGCTCGTGCCCCAAAAGCATTCCAAAGAGGATATCTCCGTGCTCCTTTTGGCACTCCTCGGGAACCTCATCGGGACGGTCGTCTTCGGATACCTCATCGGCTTCATTTTCCCCCATTTGAAGGCTTCTGCGGCGCTCCTCTGTGGCGAAGGCGGCAAGCTCTCTCAGGGGTACGGATTTGCTCTTCTTCGCGCCATCCTCTGCGGCATCCTCGTCTATCTCGCCATCGACCTCTATACCAACAACAAGACCCCGCTCGGCATTCTGATGTGTATTCCCGCCTTCATTTTGAGCGGATATGAACACTCCATCGCGGATATGTTCTACTTTGCGGCTTCGGGCATCGCGAGTGCAGAAGCGTTCGGCTACCTTGTGATGATCCTCCTCGGCAACTCCCTCGGCGCCCTCATCTTTCCCCTTCTGCGCATGGTAAAGCCCAAGGAAGGGTGACGCCATCCCATAAAGCAAGGCCTCTGCAAAAGCAGAGGCCTTTGATTTGTGCGAAGGATCACGCCTTTTCGATGGAAACTTCCACGGTCATAGCCGCGCCTTCTCCCGAAGTCTCGACGGTGATCGTGTACTTGCCTTCATATCCCTTGATATTCGCCAGCTCGTTCAAGTTATACCCGAGCGTGTTGTACTTCTTCGAGCTCGCATTGTAGATCTTGAACTCGTCGCTTGCCTTCAGATCGAGCGTGGCGGTGTAGACGCCGTTGCTCCCCGTAAGCGGGATCCAATCCGCCTCCGTGCTGTTCGACGGCCACTTGCTGTTCAGGCCGACGATATAGAAATCGGAAGCGATCTCCTTATCCTTGAGCGCCAAATCCCGCGTGAGCGTGATCCCGCCCTCGACATCCACTGCCTCGGGCTTCGTCGTCGCAGTGCTTACGATCTTGATGGTGTACGAACCCGAATAACCGTCCATCACGACCGCATTGCCGTCGCCGTCAAAGGTGAAGCCCACCATCTCGTTGCCGGCAGTGTTATCCGACCCGATATAACCGATGCTGTAGGTGTTCCACTCTTCGTCGCCGCTGAACCCTTGCGCCGCCGTGCCCGCATGATTGTAGAGGATCTTGAAATAGTCGCCGTTGAACAGATCGAGCGTGATGGAAAGATAGCCGTTCCCGTCATCCTTGAGCATCATCGCCGCCTCGAAATTATCCCATTCGACGCCGTCGAGGCTTCCCGCACCCGTGCCGAGCACATACCAGCCGACCGTGCTGCTGCCCGTGTGGTCGGTGCTGTAGACGCCCGTCCCCTTCTCGGGAGCATCTGTGTCCGTATTGTCCGTGTTGCCCGTGTTGTCGGGGTTGGGGTTCTTGTTCTCGTCGTCGCCGCAAGCGGCAAGGCCCGCGACGGCCGAGAGCGCGATCGCGCCCGCAAGCAAAAGCCCGAAGATCTTCTTGATTTTCATAGTCGTATTCTCCAAAAAAGGTTTTTTAGAAATTCTCCCTCCCGCTTTTGGCGGGAGGGACCGTTTGCATTGTAGTTGCTTTTAGGCGTGGATATCTTCCTTCGTGGTGGAATATTTCCCATTTTGCGCACCGCTGATGTAGTAGGTGGTCGCCGTAATGGTGATAGGATCGCCGGAATCGGCCACAGCATCCTGTCCGCTCGTATTCCCGATCGTCACTCTCTGAGAATCGTTACTACCGTTGAAGACGATTACGCTGAGAGACTTACCCTCGACCTTGCTCGCATATCCCGTATAGGTGTATTTGAACCAACCGTTGCCGAGTTCGGTTGCAGCCTCCATGGTGGGAGCATCTGACCAAGCGCCCGCTGTCGCGAAGGCACCCCACGTCCAGATCTTTACAGTACCCCAACCGCCTGCATTGTAGAAGTAGAAGGTGTAGGTGGTCTCCTGCGCCGTCCCTTCTGCTGCAAGAGCTTCGGCCTGCGTTGCGTGGACGCTCTCGTCCTTGGCGATCCAAGCCTCATTGTTCGTGATTCCGGAAATATCGATGTCACCGGTCTGGTCTGCGCCGTTCTCCTTCCCATCGTTGAAGATGATCATGAGGGATCCTCTCGCCGCGGGGTCTACTTGATATGTGATTTTCACCCAACCGTCGCTTTCAGCAGTCGCGGGAGTTCCGGGCCAGTTGCCAAGGAACTTTGTTTCATAACCGGTTTCCCAACTGTAAGCATAGGGATTAGCCCAATCCTTCGCGTTGTGATAGTGAATCGTGAGGGTGTCCCATGTGGAATGGTCGCCGCCGCCGACGTCACCGCCGCCACCGCCAAGGTCGAGATCGGTGCCCGTAATTTTAGCGTCGATATGCGCGTGCTCCTCGTTTCCGTCTATCTTGGTGCCGACATAGAAATCGAATGTATAGGAGCCATCCGACACGACGACGAAGTTTGAACCGCCGACATCACTCGCCTGTTCCGTGAAGATGCCTTGGCTGAATTTGAAATATTCGTTGCCGTAGTTATACCACACTTCAGAATCCGTGCTCAAAGTTTCCGCGATGCAGAACTGGTCGCCGGAATTCAAGTTGATGATGAGCTGATAATGCGCACCGTCGTAGCCCCATTCGCTATCTTGGACGAAGTATGCGGGGTCTGCATCCCACCCGCGGCTCTCGCAGATGAGGCGAATGCCGAGATCTTCGGTACCGATGAGTTCTTCGTCGCTGCTGCCGCCGCCACCGCCGCCGATGTCGCTGCCGCCACCGCCGCCGGTGTCACCGCTGCCGCCGTCGCCACCGTCACCGCCGCCGGGGTTGTAGTTCGGGTCGGGGTATTCGCAGACGGTGCACTTGCCGTCCTTGAAGGTATGGTCGCCGTAGTCACCGATGATATCGGGGTTATCGACAGATGCATGCCAATGGCCCTCTGCACTCGTCGTCCACGTATCAAGGTATTGCGTCTCCGTTCCGCAGGCTGCGAGCCCGGCAACAGCCGATGCCGCGATCGCCATAGAGAGAACGGCCGCAAAAAGCCTCTTTGCTTTCATTTTGATTTCCTCCTGATAATTTTTTGAACGCACTCCCGTGCGCTTATTTCTTGATGTTTCTTGCCCCCTCCCGTGGAGGGGGGTAGGGTGGTGGGTGAGGGTTGGGTTCTCTTGGCGCCCCTCTCTTGCCCCCTCCCGTGGAGGGGGGTAGGGGGGTGGGTGCGTATTCAGAAGCTCGCCCCACCTCAGTCTCGGCTTTGCCTCGACAGCTCCTCCCACGGAGGCGCCATGCTTTCTTTTCGTCATTCCGAGCAACGTCGAGGAATGACGAAATTTGGAACACCCCACTCCCTTTGGTTCCCCCTCCCCAAGGAGGGGGTTTCGGGGTGGGGCTATTTGCGCCCCTCATCCGTCGCCCGAAGGCGACACCTTCCCCCCCCCCGAGGGGGGGAAGGCTTTTTCGCTTTCAAAGTTCGCTTATGCGCCGAGATAGCTCTTCACGTCGTACACGGGAAGCATTGCTTCAAGCGCAACAGCCGCACTCGCATTTTCCTTTACGACAGAAAGTGTTGTCGTCTTGGTGGTACTATTGTAGATAAGTGTAAAGGTGTAGGTACCGGCCGCTGTCGTATGGAGATTGTCGGCACCAGAACCGCCAGTGAAATAATTCTGACCGGACGAAAGCGTCTTGGGATATTCGCCATTGCTCAAATGGAAGTAGACCTGCTGACCTGCGCGAAGGGTGACCGTGTATGTGAACTTTTGGCCGCCTTGATAAGAAGTTTCTTCTTCCATGGGCTTTTCGCTCCAATTATTGGTGCTCCAGTCGCTACCGATCAAAGCAGAGATATAACCCTTCGTATCGGCCTCTTCTGCAGCTGCCTTCGTGGTGTACACGCCATTGTTGCCGCCGGAGATCCATGCTTCGTTGTTCTCGGTGAGTTTGTCAGCAGAAATTCTGATGTCAATCGACTGGCTATTTTTATTATTGTTGTTGAAAATGACCCAAATAGTGCCATTGTTGAGGGATTCGGTACTCACGCTATACGTGACCTTCACCCACTTGTTCGTCTCTGTTTCCGTTACAAGTTTGCCAGGCCAAGTGCCACCCGTATAGTTTGTGGCGTCATCCCAGCTCCAATAAGCCACCTGCGCCCAGTTATTCTTGTTGTGATAATGGAGAGTAATCTCTTGCGTCTTGGGGGGTTCGGGAGTTTCGCCGCCCTCGGTTTTCACGTCGAAGTGCGTGGTATCGCCGGGAGTATTGAGGAAGAACTCAAAGACATACTTGCCCTCATTTGCAACGATGAAGTTGGGAGTATTTCCGCCCGATGAAGTGAACAAACCGGCATCGTGGCGAACCGCGATATTCCCAAAGTTGTAGTAAACAGCCTTTGTGGAGCTGACCGTCTCATAGAGATAGAACTCGGCTTTTGCGGGAAGCTGTTGGGTGGTCGTATAGTGCTTTCCATCTTCCGCCCAATCCGCATCCTCGGTGAGGTTCACTTCGTGCTGCTTACCTGCAGCCCAATCTGTACTGCTGTCAACATAGACGAGCACGACCTTCCCTTCTGTGGGCGTGATTTCAGCATCCGTCGATGCGTCGAAGTGAGGAACTTGAGGCTGACCATCGAACACTGTGTCGAAATAGAAGTCGAAGACATACGTAGCTGCGGTCTTCACAACGAAGTTCGCTGCGCCCATTCCGCCTATGGAAGAATCAAAGAGATCGTTCCCCTGCGAAAGTCCGCCATAGTTGCAGTTGATTTCATCCGCATCCTTACTGATCTTTGCATGGAGATAGAACTCTGCACCTGCGGGAAGCTCATACTTGAGTTGGAAGTGATGCCCTTCATACGTTTCCGTTATTTCGGTGAAGGTGAGATCCTGCTTGGTAGACCAGCTATCCGTCGTGTAGGTGAGAACGACGCTCACTTCAAACTCGGGATCGGGCTGAGGGCCGGGTTTACCGTTCACGGTGTGGGAGATCTTTAAGGTCTCGGTGTTGAAGATGATGGTGTATACGCCCGCTTCGGTGAGCCAATAGTTGCCATCGGGGTTCTCATCGGAGCTATCGGCGCCGAACCACTTCGCGTTGCCGCTATGGAGATTGACGACCTTGAGAGCGGGAACAATTGCCTTGCCATCTGCATCGACCTTCTTGAGGTCTTCTGCAGTGATGGTGATGTCGACGGTGTAGGTGTTGCCTTCGCCCTTCGTCATCGCGAGCTTATTCTCGCCTGCACCCCAATCGTTCATGGTACCATAAACATGGAGATCCCATTCGAAGGTCGCGGAAGTATCTTCTTCGATGTTGATGGAGAAGCTGTCGCCGTCGTTCTGATAGGTATCGTTCGTGTAGAGCTTGATGAGGAAGTAGCCCGTCTTCGGAGCGACAAGATTGCCAAATTCGCCTTCGGTGAACGTCTTCTGTTCGTCGGCGTAATCGGCATAGTTAACTTCAAGCGCCCAAAGGTTCTCGGGAGCGGAAGTTTGTTCTTGATCGAAACCTGCGATCTTGAACGCTTCGCCCTTGTACATGAAGATAGTGATGGTGTAGAGGAAGCCGTTATCTGTGTCGAGCGTCATCTTGGGAAGAGCGCCTTCCTTCGGCCATTCGAAGCTGCTGCCTTCGAAATTCCCTGCCACATAGAACACGCGGGTATCGGCCTCAACGGGCTTCTTGGCGTGGCAGAAGGTGCATTCGTCGTTGTCGCCCCAAGTGTGCGCTTCCTCGACCGTTTTAGCTTCGTGGCCTTCGCAGGTCGAGGTCTTGGTATGGTGCTCGCCGTCTTCCTTATCCGCATACGACCAATCGTGGTTGACGGGGGTGGAAGTGTAAGTGCAGTCGGAGCACTTGTTCCAGTGCTGCGTGTCATTCGCTTCGACGGAGAGATGGTGATCTTCCGTCACGGTGATGGCCGCGTGCTCGGTGCAAGTCGTCTTATGGCTGTGCGTAGCTTCGCCGTCGGAAGTCCAGCCTTCCTCGAAGGTGTGGTTTGCATAATCCTTCTTATCGTTGCAGCCCGTGCATTCCAGCCAGTGCTGCTCATCGTTGGATTTGCACTCATAATTGTGCTGATGCCCTTGATCGTATTGGCACTCGGTGCACTTGTTGTCGCTGCCCCAATTGTGCTGGGTCTTTTCGGTCTCTTCCCAATTACAGGTGGTGCACTTGTACCAGTGGCCGGTTTCGTCCTTCTGCAATTCCTTGGCGTCGTGGGCGACCTTATCGGTGGTATAATCGCACCCGTTGCATTTCTGCCAATGCTGCTCGGCAGTGCTCTGCCATGTCAGGGTGTGGTTGGTCTTGGTGGAAACGTAGCCGCAGGTCGCGCATTCTTTCCAATGCTGCTCGGTGTTCGTCTTCTCGCTGAGCTGATCGTGCGCAACGCGGGAGCCTTCCTTCTCAGCGCCGCAGAGGTCGCAGACCTGCCAGTGCTGGGTGTCATTGGACTGCCACTTCCACTGATGGTCGCACTCTTCCTCGACCTTGGTGACGGTCGCGGTATTGGCGGTCACATTGAGTGTGAAGGTGTACTGCCCTTCTACCTTCGCCTTGAAGTTATCGCCGGTGGGTTGGCCTGCGCCGGTGAAGAGATCTGCATTGGCTGCGGTATAGCCGATCTGGCCGTTATTCCAATTAACGTCTGCGTTGTCCGCTTCGACGTATTTGCAGAATTTGAACTCATCGGTCGCCGTGAGGGTAAGGGTGATGGTGAGATCGGTTCCCACAAAGCCTTCCTTCACATAGGTATTCCAGTTGACGGTGGGCAGGGAAGCGACCGTACCCATCACATACCAGCCTTCCTCAAGTTCGGGAGGGGTAGGGATATCGGAGGGCATGTCGTATTCGCAAGTATCGCACTTGCCGTCGTTATTGGCATCGACATGTTCGCCCTTTTCGCTGACGTCTGCCGTGTCGGTCGGGTGATTCTCGCAGATGTGCCAGTGATTGTTCTCATCCGTCGTCCAACCCGTAGCGAATTTGTGCTCGGGATCGGGCGTGGGCTTTGTCATCTGGTACTGGCAGGTATCGCACTTGCCGTCGTTGTTGGCATCGGCATGGGCGGCCTTTCCGCTGACGTCTGCCGTGTCGGTCGGGTGATTTTCGCAGATGTGCCAGTGATTGTTCGCATCCGTCGTCCAACCCGTAGCAAATTTGTGCTGGGGCTGTTCCTGCGGTTTCTCAGCGCCGCACTTGGTGCACTTATTATCGGTGCCCCAAGTATGGGCTTCGTTCGCCACATCGTGTGTGCGATCGTCGCAAGAAGCCTTGCCGTTGTGGGTTCCGTCGGCGTTATCAGTCCACTCAAACGTGTCGTTCGCATGGTCGTACTTATCGACGCCGCAAGCGGCAACGCCGAAGGCGACTGCGAGAGCCATGATAGCCGAAAGGACCACAATGAGCCATTTCTTTGCCTTCATTTTTTCTCCTCCATTTTCGCACTAACGTGCTGATTTTCTTTTTAGACGACCGAAAAGGGAACAAGCGCGCCTTTTTGTTTATTTATGACGCTTTCTTGTTCGAATATTACACAATTTTCGGTCTATCAAGTTTATTTTATCACAAAAAATGTGAGATGTCAATAAACATCCTATATTTTTTGGGAAATTATTTGTGCACGCGGGAAGGCTTTTTCGCGGACTTCGTATGAGGGGATGCTTCGCTACGCTCAGCATGACGCGGGAGGCAAGGCGGGAAGGCTTCCCCCTTCATAAGGGGGAAGCTGTCACCGCAGGTGACTGATGAGGGTTGGGCTCCTCAATCACTCCCCCACCCGTCACTCGCAGGGCTCGTGCCACCCTCCCCCTCGCAAGCGAAGGGTAGGGCTTCATCCCCAAGGCCTACCCCTTTCCAAGGGTCGCAAAACGCAATTTTTCACATCGGCACAGTGTGCCGTGTGCTGCGTTTTGCGAGAAGTAGAGCGCATCGGAAGGCGCGAACGGTGCCCGCCCCGCCCGCACGTTCTAATCATTGTCGAAGGGCGGCACGAGCGCCTTAGCGCGAAGTAACGCGGGGCTCTACCCGCATGAGACAGGCTCCCGCGCAGCGGGTGGTGGGGGTTGGGCTCCTGATGGTCATTCTTTATTTGCCCCTCATTCGTCACGGCAACGCCGTGACACCTTCCCCCCGAGGGGGGAAGGCTTTTTCGCGGACTTCGTATGAGGGGATGCTTCGCTACGCTCGGCATGACGCGGGGGACGGGGAAGAATGACGCGGGGGGCGGCTCAGCATGACGCTGGAGATGGGACGGGAAGAATGACGCTTCGCTGGTTCAGGCATAATATAAGGCCCTCCCGGGGTGCGGGAAGGCCTTTTCCGATTGCCTGATATCAAGTTGCGGGTTTTTCCCAAGTGATGGTCATGTCGTTCGTGTTGATCGTGAGACGCCATGCCCCGGGCGCGAGCTGAATGCGCGGGGTGGTCTTCTCGAGTGCGGGCCCGCCCGATCGCTCTGCCGTATACGTCTTTCCGTTGCCGTCCGTCTGATACCATTTGATGAGGAATTCCGCATAGTTCTTCCCCGTCGCAAGGGTGCCGTCGCTGACGATGATATCCGTGAAGAAGACGCCTGCGCTCGCTTCCCAGAAGAACTGTGTGCGGGAGTTATAGGGATCGTCCGCGGCCGCACCGAATGCGGGATCGAGGTAGGTCCCGACGAGATAGTAGCCGTTGAGAAGGCCGTTCGTCCATGTGGCGCCGATCTTCATCTCCGTCACGTTCCCGCTTGCATCCGCGGTGACGACGATCCGGATGGTATAGGTACTGTCCTGATTGTCCTGCAGCACCGCCTGATCTCCTTCCACCGATACGGGGGAAGAAAGGTCTACCCACGTGCCCTTGGAGAGCTCGTTGGTGCCGTATGCGATGCGGAATTTATCCCCGCCGCGCAGGACGACGTTTTTGAGTTCGTACACGTTGTGCTGCGCATAGCTCTCGACCCGCTTGAGCTCGAGCGCGGGGACCTTGCTCCAATTATTATTGTAGAGGGAGCTGCCCTCCGTGGCCGATTCGCCGACGAGATAGTACTTCGAGCCCTGCTTATCGGCATAGAAGCCGGGGTTGTCGTCCTCGACGTATTTGAGCTGCAAGGTCATATCCTCGGTGAGGGCGCCGCCCTGCCAGATGGTGCCGTCGGATTTCATCCAGCCGCCGAATTTCATCATATCGGGCGTCGTTGCGGGGATATAGGGCGCCGCGGGGACGTTCGCCCCCCTCTTATAATAGATGCCTCCGCGCTCTCTCAGAATGGCGTGCTTGAGGAAGTTCTCGGAAAAACACGGGGAGACGCCGTCGACGTCGACGAGCTTGAGAAGGACGAGATCGGTGAAGGCTTGCTTCTTCTCGAAGGTGAGCAGGGGCGAGCTGCCCTTCTCGATGGTGAGCGTGAGCTCGTATTGGCCCGATTGGCCCTCTCCGACGACGATATCCGAGAGGCTGGGGTTGATGCTCGTCGATTCCACGAAGACGGCATTGCCGTTTGCATCCTTCCCCCCGTTGGCGACGTTCTTGTAGCAGATCTGCCCGTCCCAACCGTGATCGTGGATGATCTGGAATGCGTCGCCCTCATACAGGTCGATGGTGAGCGTGTGGATCTCCTTCCCCCCCGAGGAAGTGGCCGCAAATGTACGGGCGGGGTCGTCCGTCTCGACGTCCCAATCGTTTTCGAAGAGGAGACCCGAGCCTGCGCCGACGATGGTATAGACGGTCCCCTCCCAATCCTCGTTGAGTTCGGGCATTTTGATGCCGCACACGTCGCATTTGTCGTCCTTGTTCTGGTCGATGTGGGAATGATCGTCTCCCCCGCAAGCGGCAAGGCCGGCTACGGCTGTGAGCGAAAAGATGCTCGCGAGCAGCATGCCGAAGAATTTGTATGTTTTCATGAAATCCCTCCTATCGATCGGTGAAATTTGCACGATCGGTTTTATTGTATCATGGAACGCGGACGATGTCAACAAAAATTTATCCGAAACCGTCCCCGCCCCGCCCTCCGCGTCATGCTGAGCGCAGTCGAAGCATGACGCGGGAGCAAGGAAGGCTTCCCCCCATTCAAAGGGGGAGGCTGTCACCGCAGGTGACTGATGAGGGTTGGGCTCCTCAATCACTCCCCCACCCGTCTCACTGCGTTCGCCACCCTCCCCCTCGCAAGCGAAGGGTAGGGCTTTGCAACTCCCAAGGGGGGAAGGCTTTTTCGTCATAAAAAAACGGACCCCTGAGGGATCCGTTCTTTGTGATTTTCGCCTTATTCGGCGGGTTCAGCGGTGACAAGCGTCCAGCTGATGACCTTCGTCTCTGCGTTGAAGGTGATCTTATAGGTGCCGGCGGCAAGGAGCATGTTGCCATCCCCCGTCGTGCCGCTCGGGTTTTCGGCGGTGTTATCTACGCCGTAGTACGATCCGTTGATCTTGACTTTGAGCGCTGCAGCATGAACACTGCCATCCTTGTTATCGTCCCAACCGGAAGGAATATAATCGTTCTCGGTGATGGTCACTTCGCAGGTCCACTCGTCGTTCTCGCCTTCGGTAAGGTGAATGGTCCAGTCGCCGGGCTCGGCACGGAACTGAACCTCAGCCCCTTCCGCTGTCGCATAGGTGCCGGCGAGGTAGTAATCAACGATAAGGGATTCCTTCTCTTCGAGAAGTTCGTAGTAGATACCTTCTTCCCCTTCATCGGTGACGAGGGTGATGCGATACACGCCGTCGTGCCCCGTCTTGACGACCAAGTTGTCGGATCCTTCGAAGGGGCTCGGTACGCCGTCCGCTTCGAGCAGATTCGTGTAATTGAACGCGCCATCCCAACTGTTATCGTGCGCGATCTTGAACTGATCGCCTGCGTAGAGCGTAGCTTCGATGGTGAACACGTTGTGCTGCGTATAAGCGGTGTCCTTCGTGAGGAAGAGTGCTTCGGGAACGGGCGTTTCGCCATCCCCGACATTCCAGCCGCTCTCTTTGAGGGTGCCTTCCCCGGTGCCGACGAGATAATACTCCGTCTCATCCGCAGTGTAGGATTCGTTCGCTTCCTCGGTGTATTTCGCAGTGAGGGTGAACGCTTCGTTCACGGTACCGCCCGTGTAGGCCGTGGTGCCGTTCATCCAGCCTTCGAACGTCATGAAGAGCTTCTCGGGGGCTGCGAGGAGATCGGCCTCGGCGAGGGTCTCGCCCTTCTTCACGTCCTGCGTGCCGAGCACGGTGTCGCCGTCCTTATAGGTCACCGTTACCATCTCGAATTTCTGGAGAAGCTGCCATGTGATGCTGTTGTTCTCGAGGGTGAACTTATAGCGGCCGTCGAAGCCCTGCTGCAGGCCGATGTTCCCGCCATATTGACCCGTCTCCTTAAAGACGTCCTCATCCTTATCGTTCTTGCCCGTCGCAAGCTTACCGAAGCCCATCTCGTTATCCCAGAAGCCTGTGCCGGGAGCGTCGTTGACGATCTTGAATTCGTCGCCCGCGATGAGGTCGAGTTCGATGGAATACTTCTGCGTGCCCTCTTCCTTGACCATCTCGAGTTCGGGGATGTGCTCCGTCTTCCAGTTGCTCACCGTGTAGAGATAGCTTGCCGTGCTGTTTGAAGCATTGCCGCCGACGACGTAGTACTTTAATCCGTTGTCGGTTGCGGGCGGTTCGTCATCGCCGCCGCAAGCTGCAAGGCCTGCGACAGCGGAGAGCGCCATGGCGCCTGCGAGCAGGATGCCAAAGAGTTTCTTTGCCTTCATAGTTACCATTCCTCCATTCAATTTACGCACTCTCGGTGCGTGATTTGCTTGTTTTTTTGCGCGGCGCGCGGCGCGGCGCTTTCTATCAGTTGTTTTACAGAATACCTATGGGATTCTGTGCAAACAGGGGCGCCCCTGTTTCATATTTTTGAATTCCGACGTTTTCGGGCGCCGACGCGGTTGCCCGCCCCGGCGCCCGTACGCGTTCTTATATCTTACTTCTTGACGAAGACGTAGCAGCTGATCGCCGCGATGGACTGCGTGCCGGAAACGCCGCTCTGGATGGCGTTCGTGCCCGCCTGCGTGCCGTTGATGCAAAGATCCCACGTCCCCGCGGGAAGGGTGATGCTCGTCGCCGCCGTGCCTGCGTTGTAGACAACGTAGATGGTCTCGGAGCCGCTTACCATCTGGAACTGGATGAGCGTGCCCTGGATGGCGTCCGCCGTTCCCTTTTGAACGACGCCCGTGTTCGTGGAGCGGAGAACGGGATGCGCATTACGGAAGGCGATGAGGCCCTTGTAGTACTGCATCATCTTGTACTCGTCGGACGTTTGCGTCAAGTTCCCCCACTTCAGGTTGTTCACGCTGTCGCTGGCATTGTAGCTGTTCTCGTTATAGCCGCCGCCCGCCTTCGGCTTGGAGCGGAGCATCTCTTCGCCCGCCTGCATGAAGGGCATACCGAGCGAGGTCTGCACGATCGCCGCCACGAGACGGTTGTGGGAAAGACGCGCATTCTTATCATTCGGGTATGCGAGAAGCAGTTTATCGTAGAGGGTGTAGTTGTCGTGTGCGGAGGCGTAGGTGACCACCCTTGTCGGGCTGCCCGATTCACCCCAGTAGGAACCGGAAGATACGCCGAGCGCAGAATTGTAGTTCCCGCCAAGGACGCCGAACATGACCTGCGCGGCATAATTATTGTCGCCCGATTGCGTCACGCCGCCCGTTGCAAAACCTGTATCCGAACCGTTTGTAGAACCCTTCAAGGCGTCGCGCGTGACATTATTGAACACTGCGATACCGTTGGTGGGGGCGTCGCCGTTGAGCCGTTTTACGTTCTCCAAACTTGCCCGCAAGCCGTCTGCAAGTTCGCTATCGCCGCCCGTCCAGCCTTCGCCGTAGAGGATGGCGTTGGGATTGATCGCGTGAACAGCCTTCTCGAGGTCCTTCATCGTATCGTAATCGTGGAGCGCCATGAGGTCGAAGCGGAAGCCGTCGACATTGTAGTCCTTCATCCAATGGGTGACGGAGTCGATCATGAACTTCCCAAACATGGTACGGTTGGAAGCGGTCTCGTTGCCGCAGCCGCTGCCGTTCGATGCGCTGCCGTTGTTCTTGAAACGATAGTAGTAGTAAGGGACGATCTTCTGGAAGTTGGAATCCAGCCCGCTCGTGTGGTTGTACACGACGTCCATGATGACGCCGATGCCCGCCTTGTGGAGCGCCTGCACCATCGCCTTGAATTCCTTCACGCGGACTGCGCCGTCGGAAGCGTTGGTGGAATAGCTGCCTTCGGGCGCGTTGTAGTTCAACGGATCGTAACCCCAGTTGAACTGGTCGTTTCTCGATTCGTCGACAGAGGCGATATCGAAGGAAGGCATGAGATGCACGTGCGTGATACCGAGTTCTTTCAAGTAGTCGAGCCCGACGGGAATGCCGTTTTCTTTGAGCCCCGTCTCGGTGAAGGCGAGGTACTTGCCCTTGTACTTGGACTGCGTGATGTTGTTGGAGAAGTCGCGGACCTGGATCTCCCAGATGTTGGCGTCGGTGTAGTTGGCCTGTCCGCTGACCGCATTCTTGGGAACGAAGAGGCTCGTATCGGTGTAACCCTCGGGGTTGGTATTTGCCATATCGAGGATCATGCCGCGCTTGCCGTTGAG
>CANQCA010000001.1 GCA_947589585.1 uncultured Clostridia bacterium | reverse complement strand
TTCCCCTTGATCTTTTTCAGCCATTTTTCGAGGGTCTCCTTCCCGACGAGCCACGAGACGACGCGGATGCCCGCATATCTACCGATGAGGAAGGCGACGAGCGAGCCGATCGCGATGCCGAGAAGGCTCAAAATACTCCCGATGAGCGGCCCGAAGAGTGCGGCGCCCGCGACGACGGTCACCGTGCTCGGAATGGGCAGAAGGACGACTTGCAGAAATTGCAGAAGGACGAAGATGATATACATCCACCAGCCCGATCTGCGCAAAAAGTCCTCGAGCTTTTCCTCGTCCCGCATGATTTCGAAAAATCCCGTGCGGATGAGCGCATATGCCGTGACGGCGAAAAAGACCGCCATCACGTAAAGCGTAATACAAAATTTATAGATGACCTGTTTTTTGAAAAAGTAAGAGATATAGTCGGTAACGAGCAGGGCGGCATTGAGGATGCTTCCCCCGATCACGGCGGATAGCCAATACGCTTCCTTCCAGACACCATGATAGAAATTCAGGCACAGCATCAAAAATACCTCTGTGGCGGCCGCCGCTAAGGCAATTCCGATGATATGCAATACCCTAAAAAGGGTCGCCCTGTTTTGTTCCTGAGCTTGCTCCATATTCACTAAAAGGCTGCCCCCTTTGAAGGGGGCGGCTCCGCCGATAAGCGGTGGTGGGGGTTGAACGTGGGAACCCCCACCCGTCTCACTTCGTTCGCCCCCATCAAAGCGGGGTAGGGCATCCCGTTCCGCCCACGCGCTCTCCTATATTATACATCATCTCCCCCGCTTTTATTTACGGGCGAAGGCGTCTCCCCTTCTTCCTTCGGGGAAATTTTGGGAATGGCGGCACGGGCGAGGGCGTCGCAGCGGTTATTGAGCTCGTCGTCCGCATGCCCCTTCACTTTGCAGAAGGTGACCTTATGCACCCGCGTGAGGGATAGAAGCCGTTTCCAAAGGTCGTCGTTTTGCACGGGCTTATTGTCGGCCTTCTTCCAGCCTGATTTCTCCCATCCATACACCCAGCCCTCGTTAAAGGCATTAACCGTATAGGAGGAATCGCTGTATACGCTGACTGCACAGGGATATCTGAGCCTTTCCAGCCCCGCAATGACGGCCAAAAGCTCCATGCGGTTGTTGGTCGTCTCCTCCTCTCCGCCCGAGAGCTCGAGTCTGTGCTCGCCATAGAGAAGAACGCACCCCCATCCGCCCGCGCCGGGATTGCCCGAACACGCCCCATCGGTATAGAGCGTGACGCCGCCTTTATTTTCTGCATTTTTCTGTTCTTTGGAAGCGTATTTTCCGGCAAAATATTCCTCGCGGAGAATGCCGCGCTGGACGATATCGACGCGTTCCCCCGTGGAGAGAAGGCGGAAATAGCTTCTCCGCGTCCCCTCATATTGCAGGCCGCACTTTTCCATGACGCGGGAGGAGCCGAAATTTTTCGCCGCGTGTGTCCCGTCAATGCGGTAGAAGCCCACTTCCTCAAAACAATAACGCAGCACTTCTGAGAGTGCTTCCGTCATGATGCCCTTTCCCCACCAAGCCTTGCCCATGCAGTAGCCGAGCTTGCCCATCTCCTGATAATCGTCCGCATGCATGACGATGATATCCCCGATGAGAACATTGCCCTCTTTGAGGACAATCGCCCAGTGATAGACGGCGGGAGAGGCATATTCCTTTTCCCATGTTCTGAGCAGAGCGCGCGTAACGGAAATATCGCCGTGTGGCGTCCAGGTGAGGAATTTGGTCACTTCGGGATCGTTCATCCAGTTTGCGAACGCCTCTTCCGCGTCGCTTTCTTTCCACGGGCGCAGGATAAGGCGCGCCGTCTCCAATACTTTGGTACCTCTGTGTTCCATGAACTCCTCTCCTCGATTTTACACAAAAGCCGTCACAAGGTTGCGACGGCTTTCATAATGGCAGGGGAGACGCGTCTTTCTCCCCAAAAAAATCCAAAAACCCTTCGTCTTTATTTATTTTTACGGCAGCGGCTTTTTTTGGGGACCCCCGTCTTCTTTCGATTCGCGCCTGACCCTTATCAAAAAAACCTGCTTGCGCAGGTCTTTTTGGCAGGGGAGACGCGACTCGAACACGCAACAGACGGTTTTGGAGACCGTTGCTCTACCATTGAACTACTCCCCTATGTTCATCTATATTATAGCGCGTTTGCGCCTGTTCGTCAAGACTTTTACGCGAGATTTGTGAAAATATCTTCTCTCCTTAAATGCCCAATTTTTTGATGACGCGCTCTGCCGCTAAGAAGAGCTCCCCGATCGAACCGTTGTTTTCGACGACGATGAATTTCCCCCCTTCCTTCTCCTCGTGCGGGTTCTGCGCGCGCACCCGTGCCCTTATCTCCTCTTCGGCAAGATGATCCCGCCTCGCAGCGCTTTTGATGCGCGTTTCCTCCTCTCTTTTTACGATGACGACCGCATCGAAGAGGCGTTCGAATCCCCCTTCGAAGAGAAGGGGCACCTCTGCGACGGAAACGGGATCTGCCTGCATTTCGTCCAAAAGTTTTTGCATGATGCGCGGATGGGCGTAGGCGTTGAGTTTTTCAAGGGCGGCTTTATCGGAAAAAACGAGCGCGGAGACGCGGCTTTTTTGCACGGTTCCGTCCACGACACATGTGGGGAAGAGCTCTGCAAGCCCCGAAAGATACGCTTCGTCCTTCCAAAGCGCATGCGAAATTTCGTCACAGGAGAAGACGGGATAGCCGAATTTCTTCAAAATATTACAAAACTCCGTCTTTCCGCTGCCGATCCCTCCGGTCACGGCGATCTTCTTACTTTGCGTCATACCAGCTTCTCCCCATAGAGACCTCGGCGATGAGCGGAACATCGAGCGCGACCGCCCCTTCCATCTCCTCCTTGAGAAGTCTTGCGGCGGTCTCCGCTTCTTCCTCGGGTGCATCCAGAAGCAGCTCGTCGTGGACCTGAAGCACAAGTCTGGTCTTGAGCCCCTCCCTCTGCAGCCGATCGAACACGCGTAGCATTGCGATCTTGATGATATCCGCCGCACTGCCCTGAAGGGGCATATTCATCGCCGCACGCTCGCCGAAGGCACGGGTGTTGTAGCTCGACGATTTGAGTTCGGGGATAAAGCGTTTTCTGCCGAGAATGGTCGTGACGAACCCCTCTTCCTTCGCCTTCTGCACATTCCCGTCCATATATTCCTTGACCTCGGGGTGGAGTTCGAAATATTTCGCGATAAAATCTGCCGCCTCGGACGCGCCGCAGCCGAGATCCTTGGCAAGGCCGAAAGCGCTCATGCCGTAAATGATGCCGAAATTGACGACCTTTGCCCTTCTCCGCATGGAAGGGGTAACTTCATCGGGTGCAACGCCGAATACGCGGGCAGCCGTCGCCGCATGCACATCCTCCCCCTTTCGGTAGGAATCGACGAGCGCCGCACACTTGGAAAAGTGGGCGAGGAGCCTTAGCTCGATCTGGGAATAGTCGGCGTCGATGAGGATATTTCCCTCGCGGGCGATGAACAGCTTCCTCAGCTCCTTCCCCTCATCCGTGCGGACGGGGATGTTCTGGAGATTGGGGTTCGCGCTCGAGAGCCTTCCCGTCGTCGTGACCGTCTGGTTGTAGGTCGTGTGCACGATCCCGCCCACGATGAGCGGACGGATGCCGTCGATATAGGTGGATTGCAGCTTTTGGATCTCTCTGTAGCGAAGGACAAGACGCACGACTTCACTGCTCTCGGCAAGTTTTTCAAGCACATCCGCACTCGTGGAATATCCCCCCCTCTGCATCTTCTTCGCCCCTTTCGCGCTGAGCCCGAGCTTGCCGAAGAGCACTTCGGAGAGCTTGAAAGTGGAATTGAGGTTGAAGGGCGGCACATCCGCGAGCTCATAGATGCGTTTGGAAAGCTCTGAAAGCTCCGTCTGAAATTTTTCCGAGAAGACGGGAAACTTGTCGAGGTCGATGCGCACGCCCGTGCGTTCCATATCGCAGAGGACGTCCTCGAGCGGTAGTTCGATCTCACGGTAGAGTTTTTCTTCCTCGGTCCCGCCTATCGCCTCGATCGCCTCTTTGTAGGCACACAGGACTGCCTGCGCACAGCAACTGTCGGGAAGAGAATATTCACTTGCGAGCTCTGCGGCCGAAGCGGGCTTTGCATTGGAGTTGAGAAGATAGCGCAAGAGGTTGACGTCCTCGAGCGAAGAACAGCTGATGTGCAAGCCGATCGTATCCAGCGTATGAGCGAGCGCCTTCGCATCGGGCACGATCACCCGCCTTTTTTCCGTCAGCAGCGCGGAAAGGAGCGGGGCAAGTTCGGGAAAGAAGAACCCGGGCGAGAGAAAATTCTCCCTTAAGGCGATCTGATAGTTCTTTCCGCCCATGCAAAGATATACCGCATTCTTCTCGACGCAAAGGGCCGCTTCCTCCGCCCCTTCCAAGAGAGGATAGAGCGCGGCAAGATCGGAGATGCTTTCGGCGCGCACGGCCGTATCGACCTCCGAATTTGCGCGCTCGGATACAAAAAATTGAGAATTGATGAGAGAACGGAACTCGAGTTTTGTAAAAAAGGCGCGGGCTTCCCCCGGGAAGGGAAGATGGAGCCTGCATTCTTCAAGCGTGACGGGAAGCGGCACGGCGGTATCGATCGTGGCGAGTTCGCGGGAGAAATACGCATTCTCCCTGCCCTCTTCGAGCTTTATGTGAAGGGCGCCCTTGATCTTATCGAGATTGGCATAGACGCCGTCGAGATCGTGATAGTTCTGCAAAAGGGAGAGCGCGCTCTTGGGCCCCACGCCGCGGACGCCGGGGATATTATCCGAAACATCCCCCATGAGTGCCTTTTCTTCGATGATCTGCGCGGGTTCAAGCCCCACTTTATCAAAGAAATTCTCGGCGGTAAGACGGTCGAGATCGCTCACGCCGCGCTTTGTGAAGCAGACGTCAACGTTCTCTTTGACGAGCTGGTAACTGTCGCGGTCCCCCGTAAAGATGAGCACATGCACATTTCCGAATTTGCGGGAGAGCGTTCCGATGAGATCGTCCGCCTCAAACCCCGCAAGTTCTACCGTGCAGATATTCATCGCTTGAAGAAGCTCTTTGAGCACGGGGACTTGCACGCGCAGCTCCTCGGGCATCGGCTTTCTCGTTCCCTTGTAATCCTTATATTTGAGATGGCGGAAGGTGGGCGCATGCACGTCGAATGCGACTGCCATGTATTGCGGCTTTTCATCCTCTGCGATCTTCAGAAGCAGTTTCACAAACCCGAAGATACCGTTTGTAGGTAGCCCGTCCTTCGTCGTGAACACGTTCATCGCATAAAATGCGCGGTTCAGAAGGCTGTTTCCATCGATGAGAACAAGTTTATCCATATATCTATTTTACCATGCCCGAGATTTTTTTGCAAGAATATCGGGAAAATCGCTTGATTTTTCTCATGGAGTTCGGTATAATTTTCTTACATGCCGGTGTGGTGGAATTGGCAGACGCGCTGGACTCAAAATCCTGTGGTAGAAATACCGTATCGGTTCGACCCCGATCACCGGCACCAAAAAAAGCACCCCAATAAGGGTGCTTTTTTTGGTGCCGTGAAGGGATTGGACAATTTCGTTCGCCCCCGCGCGAGGACAGCAAACCGAGAAAATAAAAAAAAGCAGTCTGCCCTTTTTGCCGTCCGAAGCTCTCGAGCCCCTTGGGGCGAAGAGATCACCGGCACATTTACAAAAATTTAAGTCTGACCCCAATAAGGGTGCTTTTTGGGTGCCGTGAAGGGATCGGACAATTCCGTTCGACCCCGCGCGAGGACGGCAAACCAAAACCCGCGCCTTGTCAAACGCGTCATCCCGAGGGCGTAGCCCGAGTGGATCCCCTTATACGTAGCCCGATAATAAGCCTTCCCCTTCCTTGGGGGGGCAAGAATGCCCTCGCTTTTTTCATAATCTCAACCATTTTTTCACTCAAAATATTTTCTTCCATGGAAGGCATGAAATTTCTTATATTTTATCCAAACAGGCGTAAAGGTGCATCGTATGATGACAAGTGAGCGGGGTCAAGATCATTCCGCCGACGGTAAGACGTCCCCAAAACACCAACAGCCATACAGAGCGAAGATCGGCGGTGACGCCGTCCTCTTCAAAGATGCGCATGACCCATTCCTCGGGCACCATGGAATGGATTTGATCGAGCGTAAGGGAAGCTATGATCTCCCTCGTGTTTTTCCCCACGGCGATCATGTAGCTGTAAAGTTCCTCTGCGTCGATGGCTTTGCCGAATTTTACCGCTTCATCAAATTCCAAAGCATTGCCCGTATCGGCGATCGGCGAGCCTATTCTTTTTTGCCACTCGGAATTGAAGATCTGGTCTCTGTTTCCCATCAAAATATTGCTGATAAGATCTTCTATTCTGTATGTATGCCAGAACTGCCACACGAGCGGCACGGTAGCCGTTCCGTCATAATGCAGGTCCGACGCGAAATTCTTCCTCGGGACCAATTCGTTTTGATTGCCGCATAGCATGTGTTCCCAAACGTAGTCGGCAAGTGTTCTTTCTTTTCTTCCGGAAATGACAGCGGGATGGACCAAGGCGTGCATTTCCAGGGTAAGCTCTTTTATCTTGTCCGGATCCGTCCCGCAAAGGGCAGATTTTAATTCTTCATATTTTGCATCGATCCCGGCGCAAAGATTATCGATGAGCATAATTCTTCCTCTGTCAAATTTTGAAGTGCGCTTATTTTAGCGCTTTCCTTTCTTACATATCCCGATGAGGGTGGAAAGGAAACACAGTGCCCCCACGGCGAGCAGGACGGGAGCCGCGTCAACGATCACCGCTTTGAAGGGCGCCTCCGTTCGGGCGAGGGCAAAAGTCGCGCATACGATACCGAGCGCAAAAATGCCGCCCTCGATAAACAGCGCAAATTTGAAGGTATTCTTCCTGTTTTTGAACACAAAACTTAAAATGAGCCCCAAAAGCGAAATGCATATCCCGCCGATCAGCATGATTTTGAGCCACAGGGGCAATTCAAAAAATTCTTCTGCTTTGGGATAAAGCGCCGAAAGCGCGAGCGACATTCCTATACATAATGCCCCGATAAATGTGATGAAGGACGCTAAAATCGACTTTGCTTTCATAAACACTCACAACCCTTTTATTTTTCTATCTTTGCGACAAAGAAACCTTCGTAGAGGGAAGTCGGACAGACGGTGATGGTGCCCTCCTTGGAGGGAAGCGTGGGAACGCCTTCGGGCGGCTGAATGGGAACGATTCTTCCCCCCGCCGCAGGCAGGACGCGATCCAAAAGCTGCCAATTCTCCTCTTTTAAGATGGAACACGTCGAATAGACGAGCGTTCCCCCCTTCTTAAGGAGCCGCAACGCCTTTCTCAAAAGTTTTTCCTGCATGCGGACACACTTTGCAAGATACTCTTCCGTGAAGCGAATGGGCGCATGCTGCGTCGAAGTGCCGCTGCCCGTACAGGGCGCATCGAGGAGAATTTTATCGAAGGATAGAAAGTCGCTCAGCTTCAAAGCATCTGAAAGGATCGCCGTCACGCGCGTCGCCCCCTGCCGCTGCAAATTGAATTTGAGCCGTTCAAAGCGGATCTTATCCCGTTCACAGGCGGTGATGAGCGCCTTCCCCTCGGAAAGCGCATACATCTGAGAGGTCTTCCCCCCGGGGGCCGCCGTCATATCGAGGATGCACTCCCCTGCCTTGGGTGCAAGATACAGGGGCGGCAGCATGGACGAGAGGCTCTGCAAATAGATCTTCCCCTCCTCATAGATGGGCAGACGCTCGATCTCGCGCTCGGCTGCATCCGTAAGAATATACGCATCGGACGACCAAGCGGCCGTCCGAAAACAAATTCGGGCATCGGCGAAAGCTTTTTCAACTTCCTCCGTGCCCGATTTTATTCGATTGATGCGCAAAGAAACAGGGCGGTCGGAAACCGCCGAGATCTCTTCCGCACGGCTCTCGCCGTACTGCGCCGAAATGTATGCAAAGAGAGAATTTATTTGATGAGGGAGAGCCATTCGTCGATATCCGCGTCGGGCGTCACCAATTCGCCGTCCTCGAACTTCGCACTGAGCACAGGAGCGACGTTTGCGCCGCGGAGCGCCTTACGGAAATCGCTGGGCGTGTGACCGAGCGTCCCCTCATTGGTCGCGAAGGGATAGACATTGATGCCCGTCCAGTTATTTGTACGCATGAAAGATTTCACGGCGGGAGCAAACGAAGACCACCACACGGGGGTGCCGATGAGAACGGCGTCGTATTGGGAATAATCGATGCGATAGGGTTTGAGCTGCGGGATGTACCCGGATGCGATTTCGCGCTGGCCGAGGCCTAAAAGCACATCATAATCATCGGGATAAGTCTTGATAGTCTTGATCTCGAGAACATCTGCTTTGAGCTTGAGAGCAAGTTTCTTTGCCAAAGCACGCGTATTTCCCGTTAAAGAATAAAACACGATGAGTTTCTTCATGCGATACCTCCGCACATTGTATCAGTGATATTATATCATATTGTTTTGAGAAAGTAAATATCCAAAAGTAATTTTTTTCACAAATTTTTGGTTTTTTTTACATAAATTTTGCTCTCATCGGAGAAAATCTCAGAAAAATGTCGCAAGTTCTTGTTCGGGTGGCGTGGTTTGCGTGACAGAAGTCGCCCGCAAAACGGGCCCCTCCTGCCCATAGACGGGATGGCGCTCGATCGAGATCTTCGCCGTCACCATGACCCACTCCCGCATCCTGAACGTGAGGAAAGGATCGTGCAGACATACGAGCCCGCTGTAGGTGATATCCGCTTCGCAGCAGGTCATCACATGCCGCCCGACGACGATCGTGCCCCGCTTCAGGCTTTTATCCGTTGCGACAAGACCCTTGAAGCGTACCGTCTTTCCGTCGTATTTTTGCATATCTTCGACGAGATCCCGGTAGAAAAAGGCATAGTCTTTATCTGCGATCTCAATGATGGGCGCATCGATATCGAAAGGAAGCGGGTCGACGATGTCGTCGTATTCCGCATTGCCGCCGACGTATTCATAGACGATCCCGGGGCGGCGCGAGACGGCGCGGATGATCTTATGGAATTCCTCTTTGGAAAATTCCCCCTTGAAACGATTGAATACCACCATGTCCGCGAACTGCACCTTATCAAACACGAGCTGGCGCATGTTTTGGTTGTATTGCAGAAAGGTATTCGAATCGAAGAAGGTCATCGTCTGCGCGATGAGCCAGCCGTCGGGCATCGCCTCGAAGAACTTATCGAGGGTGAGCATGCCGTTGTATTCGACGACGATGCGCCCGGGACGGTGTTTTTTTGCAAGGGCTGAGAGGTTCTCCAAGGTGATCTCATCCTGCGAAAGCGTCTCGACGGCGATACTCTTCACCGCAAAACGGGCGGGGTCGTATTCCTCCTCCCCCTCTTCGCAAATGAGAAGGAGCGTCCGCTCACGCGGTTCGTCGAAGCGGGGATCCTCGAGCGTCTCCTGTATGAATTTTGTCTTCCCCGCTTCCAAAAAGCCGAGGAAGAGATAGACGGGAATTTCCTTTACCATATTACTTGAGAATAAGCTCCTCGAGCTTGGTTTCATTCAGATCGCAACCGATGACGCAAAGCCTGCCCGTGACGGCGGGTGAGCCTGTGCGGATATCGATCTCCCCCGGGACATAGTCGAAGTAAAGCCATGCGTCTTTACCGTCCACGATGCCCTTTGCGCGGAGGATCTGCCCGTATTCGCCCGCATCGAGCGCCTTGAGGATCTTTTCGAGTTCCTCTTTCGAGAAGACTTTGGCCGTCTCCCTTCCCCAACTCGTGAAGACTTCGTCGGCATGATGGTGGTGATGGTGACATTCGCATGCGGGGTCGTCGCACTCCTCTCCGTCATGATGATGGTGATGGTGGTGATGGTGTTCGTGCTCCTCTTCGTCATCGTCCTCGTCATCGTCGTCATGATGATGGTGCTCATGCTCCTCTTCGTCATCGTCTTCATCTTCATCATGATGATGGTGGTGGTGGTGATGATGCTCATGTTCCTCGTGCGCTTCCTCGGCAAGGCGTTTAAGCTCTGCTTCGAGCGGCTCCGTCTGCTGCATGGCGGAAAGGATATCCTTGCCCGCGAGCTTCTCCCAATCGGTGGTGACGATGGTAACGGATGTATGTTCTTTCAAAAGCGCGACGGCTTCCGCCACCTTGCTTGCATCCGCGGTGTGCGAGAGGACGATGCAGCTCGCATTCTCCACCTGATCGAGGAAAAATTCGCCGAAGTTTTTGAGGTACATCTTGCATTTTTTTGCGTCGACGACGGTGCAGAAGGCGTTGAGCTTGCTATCGGGAACGGCTGCGCGCTGAACGGCCTTGATGACGTCGGAGAGCTTTCCCACGCCCGAGGGCTCGATGATGATGCGCTCGGGATGGAACTTTTCGGCAACTTCTTTAAGGGCACGCGAAAAATCACCGACGAGGGAACAGCAGATACATCCCGAGTTCATCTCGGTGATCTTAATGCCCGCATCCTGTAAAAATCCGCCGTCGATGCCGATCTCGCCGAACTCATTCTCGATGAGAACGACCTGTTCGCCCGCATAGGCCTCTTTGATGAGTTTTTTGATGAGCGTCGTCTTCCCTGCGCCCAAAAATCCCGAGAAAATATCGATCCTGATCATAAAAAACGCCTCTTACAAATTTATCACTATTGTATATAAACCGCCTGAGGCCCGCCTCAAACAATTTTTTTACAATTTGAAAGCCCGCGCGGGAAAATTTCTCCCGCACGGACCGAATATCTTACTTGAATGTTATCAGAAAGCCCAGTTGCCGTCCTTGAAGATCTGCACCCTCTCGCCGCTCTTTGTCACGCCGACGATCTCGAGATCCTCGGAGCCGATCATGAAGTCGACATGGATCACGCTGTCGTTGATGCCCTTTGCTTTGATCTCTTCCTTCGACATATGCTCATAGCCGCGCAGGCATTCGTTGAAGCCCCGCCCCAAGGCGAGATGGCAGCTCGCGTTCTCGTCGAAGAGCGTATTGTAGAAGAGGATGCCCGAATTGTTGATGGGAGAATCGTAGGCGATGAGTGCGCACTCGCCGAGCATGCAGGCGCCCTCGTCCATGGCGATCATCTTCTCGAGGAGATGCTGGTTCTTCTTCGCCTTGACCTCGACGGCCTTGCCCCCTTCGAAACGGATGGAGAAGTCCTCGATGAGCTCCCCTTGATAGGAGAGCGGCTTCGTCGAATAGACGATACCTTCCGCAACGCCCGCCTTGGGAGAGATGAAGATCTCCTCGGAGGGAATGTTCGGGTTGAAATATTTCCCGTCGATCGTCTCCTCCCCTCCGCCGCAGAAGGCGCTGTTTTCGATGAGCCCGACCTTGAAATCGGTGCCGTTTTTGGACTTATATTCGAGGGAGACGAGCTTTAAACGGTTCAGATAGTCGCACTTTGCGGCGAGCTCGTCGTTGTGGTGAAGCCAAGCGCGGACGGGATCGGGCCCGTCGGCGCGGGAAGCCTTCAGAATGGCGTCCCACAGGGAGTCGACAGCCGTATTCCCGAGCTTCAGATCGGGGAAGACCTTCTTCGCCCAAGCCTTGCCGGGAACGGCCGCGATGCACCACTGGTACTTATTTTCCATCTCGTCGCGGAAGGGCTTGATGACTTTGGAGCGCGCACTGCGGACGCGGGTGAAGAGTTCCTGATCCATCCCGTTGAGCCCGTCGGGGTCCTCGGATTCAAGATAGAGCATGGCGGGGAGCTCCTCCACTCTGTGTTCGAGTTTGGCGATCTCCCACTTCTCGAATTTCTCGAGCACTGCCTCCTTTTGATATTTATAGTGCAGGGGAATGAGATTCTGGTGCGACCACTCGACGGTGACCTTCCCCGCACCCGCGCGGTAGAGCTCCTCCACCACCATCTCGACGAACTCGGGCTGGTCTAGCTCGGCCTGGACGATGACCCACTGCCCCTTTCTCACGTTGACGCCCGTCTTGGCGAGAAGCTTTGCATACCTGCGAAGTTGAAGCTTGTTCATGTAGATTCTCCTTAAATTTTTTGAATATTTTGATGATACTTGCCTTTATTTGAGGTACTATGTCAGATATAGTACTACGCTATTTTGCTCTAAACTGCGTTTCACATCGATGACGCGCTGGTTGGATGAGCCGCGGAATTTGAGGCGGATATCCTTGAGTTCTTCGATAAACGGTCCGTCGACGAGGACGTCGAGAAGGGAAATCATCTCGCGTGCCCGCTCGCCGCCCACCTGCGGCTCGCGGATGCCCCCGTCTTCGAAGGTATAGCCCGTGTAGCACCAGATCGTCTTATCGGGAAAACGGGCGCGGACCTTTCTCAAAAACGGAAGCAGCCCCTCCCGGTTCTCGGGCTCAAAGGGATCCCCGCCGAGAAGCGAAAGCCCCGCGATATAGTCGGGGGAGAGCGCATTTAAGATCTCCTCTTCGAATCCTTTGTCGAAATGCCTTCCATAGGAAAAATCCCATGCAACGGCGTTGAAGCAGTTCTTGCAATGCCGTCTACAGCCTGAAACGAAGAGGGAAACGCGTACTCCCTCTCCGTTTGCGATATCTGTTTTCTTGACTTCGGCAATGTTCATGCGATGATTTTACTGCCCTTGTACGGGTCCGTTCCCCTTTTCTTAAAGGTGTAAGACTCTGTCCCGGATCTCCTGCGTGCGCCCTTGGTTCCAATACTGCGTGCCGATATAGCCGCAGGTACGGCGGGCGACATTCATCTTGCTCTGGTCGCGGTTGTGGCAGTGCGGGCATTCCCAGAGGAGCTTTCCGTCCTCTTCGACGATCTTGATCTCGCCGTCGTAGCCGCACACCTGGCAGTAGTCGCTCTTGGTGTTGAGTTCGGCATACATGATGTTCTCATAGATGTACTGCATCACGGCGAGCACTGCGGGAATGTTATCCTGCATGTTGGGCACTTCCACATAGGAGATCGCGCCGCCCGGGGAGAGCTGCTGGAACTCGCTCTCGAACTTGAGCTTGGTGAATGCGTCGATCTTTTCCGTGACGTGCACATGGTAGCTGTTGGTGATATAATTCTTATCGGTGACGCCGGGGATGATCCCGAACCGCTGCTGCAGGCACTTTGCGAAACGGTAGGTCGTGCTCTCGAGCGGCGTCCCGTAGAGCGAGAAATCGATGTTGTGCTTTGCCTTCCACTCCTTGCACTTATCGTTCATATGCTGCATCACGGAGAGCGCGAAGGGCTTGGCCTCGGCATCGGTGTGCGACTTCCCCGTCATATATTTGACGCATTCATAGAGGCCCGCATAGCCGAGCGAGATCGTGGAATATCCGCCGTAGAGCAGCTTATCGATGGGTTCCCCCTTCTTGAGGCGGGCGAGCGCGCCGTACTGCCAAAGAATGGGCGCGGCGTCGGAGAGCGTCCCTTTGAGCCTGTTGTGGCGGTACAGGAGTGCACGGTAGCAAAGGTCTAAGCGTTCGTCGAAGATCTTCCAGAACTCCTCCATATCCCCCTGCGAGGAGAGCGCGACGTCGACAAGGTTGATGGTGACGACCCCCTGGTTGAATCTTCCGTAGTATTTCGGCTTGCCGTTTTCGTCGACATAGGGCGTTAAAAAGCTGCGGCAGCCCATGCAGGTATAGCAGTGCCCCTCACCGTTCTTATCCACCTTGAACTCGAGCATCTTCTTCTCGGAGATGTAGTCGGGCACCATGCGCTTTGCCGTGCACTTTGCGGCGAGCTCTGTAAGGTACCAATATTTACTTCCTTCGCGCACATTGTCTTCTTCGAGCACATAGATGAGCTTGGGGAAGGCGGGTGTGACATAGACGCCCGATTCGTTCTTGACGCCCTCGATGCGCTGGCGCAAGGTCTCCTCGATGATCATGGCGAGATCGTCGCGTTCTCTTTCGTTTCTCGCTTCACCGAGATACATAAAGACGGTGACGAAGGGAGCTTGTCCGTTCGTCGTAAGCAGGGTGACGACCTGGTATTGGATGGTCTGAATTCCCTTCCTGATCTCTTCTTTCAGGCGTTTTTCCGTGATCGCATCGATGGTATCCTGCATGACGGCGACGTCTTTGAGTTCTTCCAAAACTTCCGCGCGGATCTTTTGGCGGCTGATATCGACGAAGGGTGCGAGATGGGTGAGCGAGATGGACTGACCGCCGTATTGGTTGGAGGCGACCTGTGCGATGATCTGCGTCGCAATGTTGCAAGCCGTAGAAAAAGAATGCGGTTTTTCGATCATCGTCCCCGAGATCACGGTGCCGTTTTGCAGCATATCCTCGAGATTGACGAGGTCGCAGTTGTGCATGTGCTGGGCGAAATAGTCCATATCGTGGAAATGGATGAGGCCCTGATCGTGCGCTTCGACGATCTCGCGGGGAAGAAGGACGCGGCGCGTGAGGTCCTTGGAGACCTCGCCCGCCATATAGTCCCGCTGCACAGAGTTGACGGTGGGATTTTTGTTGGAATTTTCCTGCTTGACTTCCTCGTTGTTGCACTCGATGAGCGTGAGGATCTGATCGTCGATGGTATTCTTCTTACGGGCGAGCGCGCGGGCATAGCGATATGTGACGTATTTGCGCGCGACGGCAAACGCCTTTTGGTCCATGATCTGGTTTTCGACATAGTCTTGGATCTCCTCGACATTCACAGCCCTGTTGAGATCCCCCGCAAGCGCGGCGACGTTTTCGGCGATGCGTTCGATCTGCTCCTCCGAAAGACGGTTCATATCGCTCACTTCGTTGTTGGCTTTGCGTACGGCATTTATGATCTTATCGATATCGAAGGCGACTTCGGCCCCGTTTCTTTTTATGATCTTCATTGTTCGCTCCTTGCCCCCTTCGCCCGTCCCGCAAAAGAAAAAGCGGCTCGGAAGGGAAAAAATCGTCCCCCCGGAAGGGAACGTTTTTATTATACATCGGCGGTATTTGCTTGTCAAGGAAATTCCCCATATTTTGGTAAAAAATTTTCCGCATACCACTATATCTTGTGGTCGTGCGGAAAAATGACGAATTTTGGTTGTGAAACGAAGGGCGCAAAAGTTACACACAAAAAACGCTTGGATTATTCAAATTCGGAAGCAGAGAGTGCGGCGTAGATCTCGGAATATTTCTTCTTCGTGAAGGAGACGGCGCCCTGCAGGGTGACCGTCGCCGTTCCCGCCGCAACGCCTGCGCGGAGCACTTCGGGAAGCGATGCGCCCTCCTGCATTTTGACTGCAGCCGCCGCGACCATCCCGTCGCCCGCGCCCACGGTAGAGTACACGGGAACGTCGATGCTCTTGCAATAGTAGCTCTTCTTCCCGCTCGCGAGGACGGCCCCCTCCCTGCCGAGGGAGAGCAGCACTGCCCTTGCCCCCCGCGCGATAAGTTCGCCGCACGCGGCATGCACGTCCGCCCTTCCCCGCAGCTTGCGCCCGAGGGAATGCTCGAGCTCCTCACGGTTGGGTTTGACGAGGTCGACGCCCGCTTCGATGGCCGCAAACAGCCGCTTCCCCTCGGTATCCGCAATGCGGAGGGAATGCTTATCGACGGCTTTGAAGATCTCGCCGTAGAAGCTGTCGTCCACGCCCTCGGGAAGTCCTCCCGAGACGACGGTGACGTCTGCCTGCCCCGAAAGGGTGTGTACAGCCTGCAAAAGCGCATCGAGCTTATCCTTCCCCACGGGTGCGCCGATGCCGTTGATCTCGGTGAGAAGGGAGTTCCCGTCGATGATTTTATAGTTTTCGCGCACGCGCCCGTCACTATAGATAAAGGATGTCCGTATCCCCTCTCCGCGCAATTCTTCTTCGAAGGCGGATGCGTCTTCCCGGTACATAAAGCCCGTCGAATGCACCTCGCGGCCGAGGCGGCTCACGCCGATCGCCACATTGATGGCTTTCCCCGTATATGTGCGCGACTTATCTTTGACGATATTCATCTTACCGATGCAAAACCGATCGAGCGATAAGGTGACATCGACGCTTGGGCTCATGCAGACTGTCAGGATCATGTGCGGCCTCTCAGAGGGAGATCGTTTGGAGCATGGAGAGAAGCGCTCCGTCGAATTGTTTTTTCATGGAGACCGCTTCGAAGATATCCATATCGATGATCGCGTTCTTGTGGATGCCGACGGCGCGGTTTTGCACGCCTTCCTTGAGAAGCTCGGCCGCGCGGTTGCCGAGACGGGCGCCGAGCACGCGATCCGCCATGGTGGGCGTTCCCCCGCGTTGGATGTGACCAAGGTTGGTCGCACGAACGTCGTAGGGAAGCAGGGGCTGCAGCTGCTTGGCGAACGCTTCCCCGCTCATGACGCCCTCCGCCACGATCACGATACCCGAATGCTTTCCACGGGCGCGCGACGCTTTGATGCGCTCTGCGATGGCGTTGAGATCATAGGGAGCTTCGGGAACGACGGTCGCCTCAGCGCCCGTTGCGATCCCCGCATATAAGGCGATGTCGCCGCAGTGGCGCCCCATCACCTCGACGACGGAGATTCGCTCGTGCGATTCCATCGTGTCGCGCAGCTTTCCGATCGCTTCGACGCAGGTGTTGACTGCCGTATCGAAACCGAGCGTGTAATCCGTATATGCAAGATCGTTGTCGATGGTGCCCGGGATGCCGACCGCCGCGATGCCGTAGTTTTCGGCAAGCGTCTTGGCGCCCGTGAAGGAACCGTCGCCGCCGATGACGATAAGACCCTCGATATTGTGTCTTCTGAGGGTGGATGCGGCCTTCTCCTGCCCCGGCTTTTCGAGCATCTCCAGACAGCGTGCCGTGCGAAGGATGGTGCCGCCCTTTCCCGCGATGCCCGTCACGCTCATCTCATCCATGGGGATGAGCGTATCTTCGATGAGGCCCGTATAACCGCGCAGGATGCCGAAAACTTCCATTCCGTTTGCCGTAGCCGTTCTGACGGCCGCACGGATGGCCGCATTCATGCCCGGCGCGTCGCCGCCGCTCGTGAGTATTCCGATACGCTTCATTTTGTTCCTCCAAAGCTTCCTCTTAGTTTGTTACCGATTTAAGATTATAGCAGATTTCTCCCGAAAATGGAAGAAAATTTCGCGCCTTTTTTGCACATTTGTGAAAAAATTACATAAGTTTGATACAGCTCTCGGGAAGGAAAGTCCTCAATTCCGCCATGAGCGCGCGGGAGAGGTTGACGCTGTAGGAGTAGCGTTCCTTCTCGCTGCGGACGATCTTCGTCTTGGTCGTGCCCTCGTATTCGGAGAGCGCATCCAGGAGCTCTTCGAACTCTTCCCCGTCCATGGTGCGGGCGTCCAGCCAGAGCACCTTCTCGCGGGTCTCTTCCCGCACGGGCGCGGGCGCGCTCTTCTCGGGGACATATTCGTCGATCGTGTCGAGGATGATGACGGGAAGTTTTTCGGGCTGGATATCGATCTTCCCCCCGATCCGCACCACTGCATCCTGCCGTAAAAAGGAACGTGCCTTCTCATAGAGGCGGGGAAACGCGACGCACTCAACGCTGCCGTAGAGATCTTCGACGGTGATGAAGGCCATAAAAGCGCCCCCCTTCGTCGCAACTTTTTTGATCGCGGAGACGAGCCCGCCCATGGTGGCCGTATCGCCGCTCTTGATCTGATGGTAGGTCCGATCGCCCGTGTCTTCGTCCTCTTCGAAGTCGGCGAGCATGCCGCTGTTGAAATTGCAATCCTTGAAGGCATGGGAAAAGGCCGCGAACGGGTGCCCGCTGACATAGACGCCGAGCACGTTCTTTTCCTTGGAGAGAAGCTCTGCCGAATCCCACTCGGGGATGTTCGGATACTCGGCCTCGGGCGCCTCTTCTTCGATGATATCGCCGAAGAGCGAGATCTGCGCACTGCCCTTCTGCTTATCCATGCCCGCGATGCGCCGCATGAGCTCTTCGTAAACGGCGTTGTATTGCGAACGTTTATAGCCCATGCCGTCGAACGCGCCGCCGAAGATGAGGCTCTCCACCATGCGGCGGTTGCAGAACTTGGTACAGCGCATGAGGAAATCGGGGAAATCCTTGAATTTCCCGTGCTTCTCCCGCTCCTCGATAACGCCCTCCATCGCGCCGAGACCCACCCCGCGCAGGGCACACAGGCCGAAGCGGATCCCCCCGCCCTGTACGGAGAAATAGACCTTGGATTCGTTGACGTCGGGCGGGTAGACGGGGATGTTCTTTTCCTTCATGTAGACGACGTACTTGGCGATCTCTTCGATCTTGCCGATACGGTTATTGAGCACACCCGCCAAAAATTCTTTGGGATAATATTTTTTGAGATAGGCCGTCTGGTAGGTGACGACGGCATAGGCGGCCGCATGTGATTTGTTGAAGGCGTAGGAGGCGAAACTCTCCATCTGGGCGAAAAGCTCCTTTGCGACGTCCTCGGGAATGCCCTTGGAGGCACACCCCGTGATGTTCCCCCCCTTATCGATATCTCCGTGAATGAACTTATCCTTTTGCGCCATCAGCTCGGAGAGGTGCTTTTTCGCCATTGCCCTTCGGACGAGGTCTGCCTGCCCCAAGGAATAGCCCGCAAGATTCTGGAAGATCTGCATGACCTGCTCCTGGTAGATGATGACGCCGTAAGTCTTTTCGAGGATGGGTCTCAGAAGGGGCGTGAGATATTTGATGTGGGCGGGATCCTCCCTGTTTTTGAGGTATGCGGGAATGAAGTCCATGGGCCCCGGGCGGTAGAGAGAAATGCCTGCGATGAGATCCTCGAGACAGGTGGGCTGAAGCTGTTTCATGAACCGCTTCATCCCCCCTTGTTCAAGCTGGAACACGGCATCGGTATCCCCCTCTGCGATGAGCGCGTAGGCCTTGGGATCGTCGCATGCCTGATCGAATTCGATGCGCCTTCCCGTATCTTCATAGATATAGTCACACGCCTTTTTGATATCGGTGAGCGTCGCGAGCGCCAAAAAGTCCATCTTGAGCATGCCGATGGACTCGACCTCCTTCATGTCGAACTGCGTGGTGATATCCTCGCCGTTTCGCGAGAGCGGAACATTGTCGGCGATCTTTTTGCGGCAGATGACGACGCCGGCGGCGTGCATGGAGGTGTTGCGCGGCATCCCTTCGAGCTTCAAGCCCATGTCGATGACCTCTTTGAGGAGCGCATCCGAGCCATAGATCTCGATGAACTCGGGATTACGCTTCCCCTCCGTCTCCGTGAACTTTTTCACCGCCTCATCGTATTTCCCCTTGAGGTCGGCGATCTTCGCCTCGTCGTCGGGACTGCTCCGTTCCGCCTCATCCGCGGCGAGCTTTGCCTTCTCCGCTTTGGCGCGAAGCTCTTCGAGGTCGAGCCCTAAAAGTTCTCGGATGGTGGATTTCCCGTCCATGACCTTGGTGACGCGGTTGACTTCGGAATAGGGAATCCGCATGACCCGCCCCACGTCCTTGATGACGGCGCGGGACTTCAGCGTTCCGAACGTGACGATCTGCGCCACGTTTTCGGGGTGATAGCGCTTGCGCACGTATTCGATGGTCTCCCCCCTTCTCTCGGTGCAGAAATCGACGTCGAAATCGGGCATGGAGACGCGGTCGGGGTTGAGAAATCTCTCGAAGAGGAGATCGTAGCGCAGGGGATCCACGCTCGTGATACCGATGGCATAGGCGACGATGCTCCCGACGCCCGAGCCCCGCCCCGGCCCCACGGGGATATCGTTGAGGCGAGACCAGTTGATATAGTCCCAGACGATGAGGAAGTAATCGGCAAACCCCATCTTGATGATGATATCAAGTTCGTATTCCGCCCGTTTGCGAATTTCGTCCGTGATAACTTCGTAGCGCTTGGGAAGCCCTTCCCACGTAAGGCGGGTGAGATATTCGGGCGAGGGCGTGCCGTCGTCCGCCGTATAGAGCGGAATGAGCGATTTATCGTAGACGGGATTTCCGTCCTCTTTGAGGTTGAAGGGCGTATCCGTATCCGAAACTTTATCGGCAATGACGCGGGTGTTGGAGATGGCTTCGGGATAGTCCTTGAAGATGGCTGCCATCTCGTCGCCCGACTTCATATAGAACTCATGCGTCTGCATCTTCATGCGGGCGGGATCGTCGAGGGTGCGCTTGGTCTGGATGCAGAGAAGGATATCCTGCATCTCCCAATCTTCTTTTTTGAGATAATGCACGTCGTTGGTGGCGACGATCTGCGCCCCGATCTCACGGGCGATGCGCACAAGGTCGGGAAGGATCTGTCTCTGTTCGGGAATGCCGTGATCCTGTATCTCGATATAGAAATCTTCGCCGAAAAGGCTCTGAAGGTAGAGTGCGAACTCCTTTGCCTTCTCATATTCCCCCGCCATCAGAAGGCGCGGGATGCGCCCCGCGAGGCAGGCGGAGAGGCAGATGACCCCTTCGGTATGCTCTTTAAGGACGGTGTAGTCGATGCGCGGGCGGTAGTAATAGCCGTCCACGAACGCCAAACTATCGAGCTGGACGAGGTTGATATACCCCGCCTTGTTCTTTGCGAGAAGGATGAGATGGTCGGCGTGCTGGTCGATATGCTTCCTGTAGTCGTCGACGACGTAGAACTCACAGCCGATGATCGCCTTGATCTTATTTTTCTTGCACTTCTCGGCAAATTTCAAAGAGGCATACATGTTGCCGTGGTCGGTGACGGCGACGGTGTCGATATTGTTCGCTTTGCAATGGCGCACGAGATCGTCCACCTTGACTGCGCCGTCGAGGAGGCTGTATTCTGTATGGAGATGTAAATGTACAAAATCTGTCATAGGTGTTCCGTATAAATTTGCATGAGTTTTCTGATGCGGTGGTTGAGGCAGCTCTTGGAGACGGAGAGCTTTTCCGCAAGCTCCGCAAGCGAGAGTGTGGGATAAAGAAGGCGTCCCTCCGCAGCCGCGCGAAGGGGCTCGGGAAGCGACAGCAAAAGCCCCGTCTTTTTGAGATGAGCAAAGGCGACGGTCTGCTCCGCGCTGGCCATAGCCGCACGGTCGGCATTGCCTGCAAGGCAGTTGAGCACGCGGTTCTCCTGATTATTTTCCTCACGGACGGCGGAGACATCCTCGAGCGTTTTCAGCGCCCCCTCCGCCCCGACGACGGAGAGAAAATCGGCGATTGCCTCCCGCGACTTGCAATAGACGACGCTCTTTTCCCCCCGCTTTACGATGCTCCCGATGAGCTGCAGCCCGTCGAGGATCTCGAGAAGGGCAAGGGCGCGCTCCCTCGTGCGAAAGACAAATTCGAGATGATAGCCCGTCTTACTGTCGCCGCGGGGAAGGGTACAGCTGCCGCTCCCGAGATATGCCCCGCGAAGATACGCCTGCTCGCAACAGGGAAGAAGACGCGCATTCAAAAGTTCCTCCGCAAAGGCCGCGCCACCCTCGCCGCGATAGGAAAAGGTGAGCTTGTCCCGCCCGTGCTTGGGGTCACGTACCGCCCCTTCCACCGTCATCCGGACGCAGAAGAGTTTTTCGACGATGCCGAGCATGTATCCGGCGATATCCTCGTTTTCGCTCGTGAAGGAAAACCCTCCTCCGCGCCCCTGCGCGATCGTCCCGCTCGTATCGAGAAAGGCGCGTAAAAGGGCGAGATCGCAGCAACGTTTTTTGGGGACGTTCCGCATGAGCTCCCTTCTGATCTCGCTGGAAAAGTTCACAGATGCCCCCCCTCACATGTGTTTTTTGTATTCCGCAAAGCGGAACCTCGGATAACGGCCTTCGATATTGTCGATGAGGCTTCGGTCCAACCCGACGCGCGCGATCTGCTCTTCGACGAGCAGGGTATCACCCACGCGCGAAGAGGAATGGGCGTCCGAATCCACGACGAACCGCACCCCCGTTTGGGCGACGGAAAAGAGCTCTTCGTCCGTAAGATGATTTTTCTTGGAATTGAGCTCGAGATAGGTCCCATAGTCGCGGCAGCACTTGGCGACTTCCCGGACATCTGCCATACATCCGTAGTTGAGATGGGTGAGAATATCGACGGGATTTTTTTCGATGGCATGGATATAAGCCTTCGTCGTCTCCTTTACAAGCGATGCGGAAGGCTTCATGTTGAACTTTTTACGCGCCCAATTTCCCCAACCCAACTTGCGGTCGGAGAAGTGTTCGTATCTGATGATGATATGGATGCCTGCGAGAAAGAGGTCGAAATTCTCGTAATCCTTCTCGGTGAGGTCGCAAAGGCCCGAGACACCGCGGATGTTGCTCTCCATGCCGACGAGGACTTTGATCCCCGTCTTCTCCTCCGCCTCTCTGCAGTCTTTGATGAGGGCAGGGACTTCCTTCCGATTCAGGGCAAAACACTTATGCGAAAAGCCGTGGTCGGTGATGCCCACGGCGAGAAGCCCGAGCTCCTTTGCACGGGCCGCGTTTTCGAGCACCGTCCCCTCCCCGTGCGAATAGGGCGTATGTGTATGAAAATCTGCCGTAAGTCTCATATGTATTCTTCTTAACTATGGAATGTACCTTATCTCCTCGCGAAGGCGGATCCCCGTCTTGGAAAAGACCCTCACCTTGATAAGGCGGATGAGCGTTTGGATATCCTCGGAGGTCCCGCCGCGGTTGATGATAAAGTTCGCATGCTCCCGCGAGACGAAGGCCCCGCCGCGAGACAGCCCTTTCAAGCCGCAACGGTCTATGATCTCCCCCGCAGACGCACCTGCGGGATTGACGAACACGCAACCCATGCTGCGCCCCTTGGGAAGATGGGCGCGTTTTGCGCGGAAGTACGCCTTCCTTTCGAGAATTTCCTCTCGCGGCGTATGCGCTGCCTTGAGACGCAAATGGGTGACGGCAATGCCGCTTTGAAAAATGCTGCGTTTCTCGGAAAAATCACATTCATTTCGGGGAAAACTACGCGCCTTGCCCCCTTCCACGGCATAAACGGTCTGCACGATATCCGAAAGGTGCCGCTCCTTCACGCCCGCATTCATGACGACGGCGCCCCCCATGGAAGCGGGGATTCCCGTCAGAAATTCCAACCCGCCGAGCCCCCTCTCCTCCGTGAAGCGAAGGAGCTCTCCCGCGGTCACGCCTGCGCCGCAGAGCACCTCTTCCCCATCTTGTTCGATAGAAGAAAACCTCATAAAGCGGATGACAACGCCCTCAAAAGGGCAGTCCGCGGGCAAAACGTTCGCCCCCGCCCCCAAAAAGCAGTAGGGTATACCGTGATTTTTCAAAATTTTGAGGAGACAGAAAAGCTCCTCCCGATCTTGGGGATAGGCGCAAACAGAGGCCGAGCCGCCGCAGCCGATCGTCGTATGCCGCGCAAAGCTGAAATTTTCCTCGAGACAGAGCCCGCGAAGGTGTTCGCAAAGAAGGGCGGAAATGTTCAATGCATTGCTCCTTTCATTCTACCATATTTCCCGCATGATTTCAAATGGTTTTCAGAAATTTGTCGAGATTTTTCAGATCCCCTTCCGCACACATCGCATGAAGGCGGGAGAGTGCCTCTTTATCCGTAAAAACGCACGGCGTTTTCGTCTCCCCGCCCGCCTCTGCGGGCGACATGCCGATTTCGGAGAGAGAGCTTTTCGTCTCCTCGGAGAGAAGCTCCGTAAGGAAGGCAAGTGCGTCCTCCATGTGATCGCTCTTTGTAATGGATATGTATTGGAAAAGGTCGTTGTATCTTAAAAGCGGGCGGCTGTAGACGGTCGCCCCGCGCGATAGGAAGCGGCAGATATCCCGCTGAGTCCCGAGAAGATAGCGATACTTTCCGCTTAAGAACCCCACATAGGCGGCCTGGGAGTCCACTTCTTCCCCGTGTAGTCCCTCACAGGCCGCAGAGAGAACACCGAGATTTGCACCGCCCGCCGAGATCGCGGCGCTCCCCGCTTCCTCGAATTCATCGGAAAGCGAAAAGAGATAGTAGCCGCCCATGCACCAAGGGACGGCGAGGCATTCGCTCCCCACCTTCCCGCCCGCAAAATCGTAGGGAAGAGGAAAACTCTTCTCCGCAAACGATGAAAGTCCCAAGCCGAAGGAGAGAAGATCGGGCACGTTGCCGGAAAGAAGAGCCGCTTCCGCTCCCTCCGGGGTATAGGATGTCACAAGGAAATAGACGCCGTCTCGCTTCTTTTCCGCCTTGCGGGCGATCTTTCGCAAAAATGCCGTGCGCGAACCCTTTCCCCCCTCGAAGGTATCGACGTTCCAAATAGTCAGAACGCGCTTTTGTGTATCTTCCTCCGTATTCCCTTCCGGCCAAAAAAGTAAGCAGAAGAAAACTGCCGCGATGAGAATATAGCACAGGGCGGCAGATAGCATGCGCAGAGAAAACTTCGCTTTCATACGCGATATTCTATGTATTTTTTTGCCCGCGCATGCTCCTCTCACGCAAGAGAGGCCGCAAAATATGCAGCCCCTCCGCGTTTTTGCCCTGCAATATCTGCAAACGCAAAAACTTTATCTGAAAGCGGTCGCCCGCTGAAAAAAGCATGTGCAACTAAGCTCACATTATACATGTTTATTCGCTGTCATTCCGGGGCAAAAAATAACGCGTCATCCTGCCTTTCAGACTTGTCAAACGCGTCATCCTGAGCCAAAATGGCTATACGCAGTCCGCAAAAGTGCATCCTCGAAGGATCCCCTCATACGAAGTCCAGGAAAAAGGAGAGCATTTCGCTCTCCCCTTTCCTTATCTTCTTTGGAAGCTGTCGCAGCAGGTGCAGTGCTCGCAGTCGCAGGTATTGCCCACATGGATCTTGTCGAGCTTGCAACGCATGCCGTCTGAGTTGAACGCACAATCGACGACGCCGCAGGTGACGCCCGAGTTCATTTCCTCTTTCATGGCTTTCCTCCTTCTGAAGTCAGTATCCGCAAAATTACGAAAAAATATCTTGACATCGGGGAGGAAATTTTGTAAAATGACGAAAAAGGAGGGAGATCATGAAAGTTATCCTCAAGGCAGACGTAAAAGGCACGGGCAAGAAGGGCGAGATCGTTGAAGTTTCCGACGGATTTGCCAAAAATTTTCTTTTGAAGCGCAGTCTCGCAGAGATCGCAACGGCGAGCGGGATCAACGAAGTGGAACAAAAGCGCACGGCAGATGCCTTCCACAAGGCGGAAAATATCAAGGCGCTCAAGGAGCAGGCGGCAAAGCTTGGCGGAAGCGAAGTGAAGGTCGCCATCCGCACGGGCAAGAACGGGAAAGTGTTCGGCTCGGTCACGACGGATAAGATCGCTGCGGCCCTCTCGGAGCTCGGCTACGAGGTGGATAAAAAGCGCATCACGACGAAGGAACCGCTCAAAAACGTCGGCACCTACGATGCCGAAGTGCGGTTTATGGAGGGCGTCGTCGCCAAGATCAAGGTGCACGTCGTTCCCCTCGAATAAAAATCATATTGTAAAAAAACGCCTCTTTGGAGGCGTTTTTCTTATAGTTCGATCAAATATCTATGTCACGCATAGTACTTTGCAAATGCCGGAATATCGAGAAATATTCCCCCCATTTTACTTCCTGCCGTAATAGGCGTTCAGATACATTTCCCTAATTTCCTCAATGAGCGGGTAGCGGGGATTGGCGCCCGTGCACTGGTCGTCGAACGCAGCCTCCGACATTTCGTCGAGTTTTCCGAGGAAATCCTCTTCGGTGAACTTCCCCTCCAGCTCCTCGCGGATGGTCGCATGGATGCCGATCTCAGAGCGGAGCTTTTTGACCTTTTCGATGAGCTTTTCCACGAGCTCGTCGTCCGTTTTCCCTTTGAGTCCCACGTAGCGGGCAAGGTCTGCATAGCGCTCCTTGCACTGCGGGTAGGCGTACTGCGGAAAGGTCCCCATCTTCGTGGGAGCATCGGCGCTGTTGAAGCGGATGACCTCTTCGAGCATGAGCGCGTTTGCGACGCCGTGCGCGATATGGAAGTACGCCCCGAGCTTGTGCGCCATCGAATGGCACACGCCGAGGAAGGCGTTGGCAAACGCCATGCCCGCCATCGTCGCCGCATTCGCCATCCGCTCGCGCGCCTCTATATCGTCCGCGCCCTTTTCGTATGCGCGCGGCAGATATTCGAAGATGAGTTTTGCCGCTTCCTTGGCGATGCCGTTCGTAAAGTCCGTCGCCATCGTGGAGGCGATCGCCTCCAAGGCGTGGCTCAGCGCGTCGATGCCCGATGCCGCCGTGAGCCCCTTCGGGATGCTCATCATGAGGTCGGCGTCGACGATCGCCATATTCGGCATGAGTTCGTAGTCGGCGAGCGGGTACTTCCCTCCCGTCTTCTCGTCGGTGATGACGGCGAAGGGCGTGACTTCGCTCCCCGTGCCCGCCGTCGTGGGAATGGCGACAAAGAGCGCCTTCTCCCCCATATGCGGGAACTTATAGATGCGTTTGCGGATATCCGAAAACCGCATTGCCATATCTTCGAAGTCGACGTCGGGGTGTTCGTACATGACCCACATGATCTTGGCGGCGTCCATGGGCGAACCGCCCCCGATCGCGATGATGACGTCGGGTGCGAACTCCCGCATGCGGGCAAGCCCCTCGTTGGCACATGCGAGCGTGGGATCGGGCGTGACGCCAAAGTAGGTCTCGTGGATGATGCCGAGGCTGTCGAGCACGTCCGTCGCGCGCTTCGTATATCCGCTCTCAAAGAGGAATTTATCCGTGACGATAAAAGCCTTCTTCTTGCCGTATTCTTCGCCAAGCTCTTTTAAGGCGACGCCGAGGCAGCCGCGCTTGAAATACACCTTTTCGGGCGTTTTGAACCAAAGCATATTCTCCTTCCTTTCCGCTACCGTTTTGATATTGATGAGGTGCTTGACTCCCACGTTCTCGGAGACGGAGTTCCCGCCCCAAGATCCGCAACCAAGGGTGAGTGAGGGTGCAAATTTGAAGTTATAGAGATCGCCGATGCCGCCGTGCGAAGAGGGCGTGTTGAGGACGATGCGGCAGGTCTTGAGCACAGAAGAGAAATATTCTACCTTTTCGGGATGGGCGTGAACGTCGACATACAGCGAGGAAGTATGCCCGAGCCCGCCGTCCTCGATGAGGTGCTCCGCCTTTGCGACGGCGTCTTTGAAGTCTTCCGCCCTGTACATCGCGAGCACGGGCGAGAGCTTTTCGTGTGCGAAGGGCTCGGAAAAATCCACGCTCTCCACTTCGCCGACGAGCACTTTCGTCTTATCGGGAACTTCGAAGCCGGAAAGGCTCGCAATCGTCTTTGCCGTCTGTCCGACGATGCGGGCATTGAGCCCGCCGTTTATGAACATGGTGCGTCTGACCATTTCCGTCTCTTCCCCGGTGAGGAAATAGGCGCCGCGCAGCGCCATCTCGGCCTTGAATGCGTCGTAGATATCCGAAAGCACGATGACGGACTGTTCGGAGGCGCAGATCATGCCGTTATCGAAGGTCTTGGAGTGCAGGATGGAAGAAGCAGCGAGACGGATATCCGCCGTGGAATCGACGACGGCGGGCGTATTTCCCGCGCCGACGCCGAGGGCGGGCTTCCCCGAAGTATAGGCGGCCTTCACCATTCCCGAGCCGCCCGTCGCAAGGATCATGTCCGCTTCGCGCATGACCATACCCGAGAGCGGGACGGTGGGAAAATCTATCCAGCCGATGATATCCTCGGGCGCACCCGCCTTGACTGCCGCATCGAGGACGATCTTTGCCGCCTCGATCGTGCTTCTCTTTGCCCGCGGGTGCGGGGAAATGATGAGCCCGTTTCGCGTCTTCAGGCAGATGAGCGCCTTGAAGATGGCCGTCGAGGTGGGATTGGTCGTGGGGATGATGGCGGCGATGACGCCGATCGGCTCCGCAATGCGGGTGAAGCCGAACCCCTCGTCATGCTCGATGACGCCGCACGTCTTTGTATTTTTGTAGGCGTTATAAATGTACTCCGAGGCATAGTGGTTTTTGATGACCTTGTCCTCGACGACGCCCATGCCCGTCTCTTCCACCGCCATTTTTGCGAGCGGGATACGCATTTTATTTGCGGCGAGCGCGGCGCGGTAGAAAATTTCATCCACCTGCTCCTGCGAATATGTCGCAAATTTCCTCTGGGCGGCACGCACCCGCGCGAGCAATTTTTCCAGCGATTCCTCGCCGTCTACGATGAAGTCTTTCATGGTTTCCTCCATAAGACCCTCTTTAATTTATTGTACCAAATTTTTCCGAAAATGTCAATCCCGAGACATATTTTTTGCAACTGCCCGCCAATTATAAGAAAGCACCCTGCAAAACGTAGCAAGGTGCTTTTTTTTACAGCGATTTGAGCTGGGCTTCGAGTTTCTGCTTCATATCGAGAAATTTTTCCAGCTTTGCCCGCTCGTCGTCCACGAGCTTTTTGGGCGCCTTGGCGACAAAATTCTGATTGGCGAGCTTACCGTTTGCACGGGCGATCTCACCTTCCACACGCTCCGCTTCTTTTTGCAGACGGGCGCGCTCCTCTTCGAGGTTGACGAGCTCCCCGAGCGGCACGAAGATATGGGCGAGAGAGACGACCTGAGATACCGTCTTCTCCCCTGCCGCTTCGCCGCTCTCGGCAAATTCCACTTCGCTCGCGCCGGCAAGGCGCATGATGGACTGCTTATTGACGGCGATGAGCCGCTTCGCACGCACAAGGCGGGCGGGATCGGTGACGAGGAAGACGTGCACCTTCTTTGCGGGCGGGCAGGAGGACGTCACCTTGATGGCGCGGATCGCCTTGATGAGCTCGATGACTTCTTCGAATGCCTTCGCTTCCTCGCGGTAGGCAAGGCGGGAATTATAGCGCGGGAACTCCGCCGTCATGATCATCCCCTCCGTTCCCGGGAGATAGCTCCAGATCTCCTCCGTGATGAAGGGCGCAAACGGATGGAGAAGCTTCAACATGTTTTTAAGGACGAACACAAGCACGCCGAGCGTCTGCAGCTTCCTCTCGACGTCCGTGCCGTAGAGGGCGGACTTACTGAGTTCGATATACCAATCGCAGAAATCGTCCCACGCAAAGCTCATGACCTTATCCGCCGCGATCCCGAGATCGTACTTTTGCAGTGCGATCGTCACTTCATGCACCGTCGCCATGAGGCGGGAGATGATCCAGCGGTCGGCGGGTTGCAGCTTGATCCTGGAAAGATCGGCGGGGATATCTTCGTCCTTCACATTCATCAGGACAAAGCGGGAGGCGTTCCAGATCTTATTGAGGAAGTTCCGGGAGGCCTCGAACTTGGCGGCCGACATCCTCGTATCATTCCCGGGAGCGACGCCCGAGATCAGGGCGAGGCGAAGGGAGTCCGCGCCGTATTTTTCGATGACGTCGAGCGGGTCGACGCCGTTGCCGAGCGACTTGGACATCTTCCGCCCCTGTTCGTCGCGCACGAGGCCGTGGATGAGCACGTCGCGGAACGGGACCTTCTTCGTATAGCGAAGCCCCGAGACCATCATGCGCATCACCCAGAACGGGATGATATCGTAGCCCGTGACGAGGACGTCCGTCGGGTAGAAATATTTGTATTCGGGGGTCTCTTCGGGCCAGCCGAGGGTGGAAAACGGCCACAGAGCCGAGGAAAACCATGTATCGAGACAGTCCTCATCCTGCGCAAGGTCCTCTCCGCCGCATTGCGGGCAAACGGTCGGCTCCCCCGTTTCGGGAACGATCTCCGCGCCGCAGTCGGCGCAGTACCACACGGGGATGCGGTGCCCCCACCAGAGCTGACGGGAGATGCACCAATCGCGGATATTTTCCAGCCAATTATAATAAATTTTGGCGAAGCGGTCGGGCGTGAATTTGGTCTTGTTCTTTGCGACGGCGTCGATCGCGGGCTTTGCGAGGGGCGCCATCTTCACGAACCACTGCTTGGAGACGATGGGCTCGAGCGTCGCGTTGCACCTGTGGCAGTGCCCGACATTGTGCTTGTGGGCTTCCACCTTGAGAAGAAGGCCCTCGGCCTCCATGTCGGCAACGATGCGACGTCTCGCCTCATAGCGGTCGAGCCCCTGATATTTTCCGCCCTCGGCGTTAATTGTACCGTCGTCGCTCAGGATGCGGATCATGGGAAGGTTGTGGCGGAGGCCCACCTCGAAGTCGTTGGGATCGTGCGCGGGGGTGATCTTCACTGCGCCCGTGCCGAATTCGGGATCGACGTAACTATCGGCGACGACGGGGATCCTTCTTCCGACGAGGGGAAGGATGAGCGTCTTTCCCACGAGAGAGGCATAGCGCTTGTCCGCAGGGTTGACGGCAACGGCCGTATCGCCGAGCATCGTCTCGGGACGGGTGGTCGCGATGGTGAGAAACTCCCCCGTTCCCTCGACGGGATATTTGAAATACCAGAAATGTCCGTCATCCTCGGAGTAGGAGACCTCTTCGTCGGAAAGCGCCGTCTTGCAGTCGGGGCACCAGTTGATGATGCGGCTGCCGCGGTAGATGAGCCCCGCATGATAGAGGCGGAAGAAGGCCTCGCGGACGGCACGCGAACACTTCTCGTCCATCGTGAAGGCGAGCCGCGACCAATCGCAGGAAGAGCCGAGCTTTTTGAGCTGCTCGACGATCCTGCCGCCGTATTGCTCCTTCCACGCCCAAGCCCTTCTCAAAAACTCTTCTCTGCCGAGTTTTTCCTTCGTCGTCCCCTCCTCGCGGAGCTTTTCGACGATCTTATGCTCGGTGGCAAGCGATGCATGGTCGACGCCGGGCTGCCACAAGACGCTGTACCCCTGCATACGCTTGAAGCGGACGACGATATCCTGCATCGTCTCGTCCATCGCATGCCCGATATGCAGCTGCCCCGTCACGTTGGGGGGCGGCATCATTACCGTGAAAGGGATCTTATCGGCATCGATCTTTGCCGAGAAGGCGCCGCTTTCCGACCACTGGGCATAGATACGGTCTTCGAAGCTTCCGGGGGAGTAAGTTGTCTGCATATCTTTCATATACCATCTCGCGAAATGTGTTTCTCCTATGATTATATCTCTTTTTTTCGGCGTTGTCAATTAAACGACCGTCCACATAAGATATATTATTCCAATTTTCACGGAGCGGATTATGAAAAAAACTTTCGCAATTCTCGGAGCGGCGCTCTTCGCCCTCCTTCCCCTCTCTGCCTGCGGCGGAGAAAACGACGGCCTTACGACGGTCCGTCTCAACGAAGTCACACATTCCATCTTTTATGCCCCGATGTACCTTGCCGATTCGCTCGGCTACTTCGAGGAAGAAGGCATCAAGATCGAACTTACGAACGGCGGCGGGGCCGACAACACCATGGCGGCCGTTCTCTCGGGTGGCGCGGATATCGGGTTCTGCGGACCCGAGGCGGCGCTCTATGTCGCCCTCGGCGGCACGAGCGATATCCCCACCGTCTTCGGCCAGCTCACGCAGCGCGACGGCTCCTTCCTCCTCTCCCGCGAGGACGAGGCCGATACCTTTACCTGGGAGAGCCTCAAGGGAAAGGAAATTCTGGCGGGAAGACAGGGCGGCGTCCCTGCGATGACCTTTGAATACATTTTGCGCGAACACGGCCTCACGGACACGGATATCAACCTCAACTTCGACGTCTCCTTCAATAACATGACGGCGGCCTTCATCGAGGGAACGGCACAGTATTGCACGATGTTCGAACCGACCGCATCCGAAGTGCAGGCCGCGGGCAAGGGCTTTATCGTCGCCGCAGTCGGAGATGAGAGCGGCGTCGTCCCCTACACGAGCTTTATCGCAAAGCGCTCGTGGCTCACAAAAAACGAAGCTACGGCGAAAGGATTCCTCCGCGCCATGCTGCGCGCCGTGGACTTCGCCCAAAACAACACGCCCGAGGCCATCGCGCCCTATCTCGAAAAACACTTTGCGGATACCTCCATAGAATCGCTTGAAACGAGCATCCGGAACTACAAGCGCATCGACTCGTGGGCGACGGATATGGCAATGACGGAGGAGAGCTTCGAGCGCCTTCAGGACATCATCGCCTCGGCGGGCGAGCTTCCCGAGCGTGCTCCGTTCTCCCTCTTCGTCGACAACAGCTTGGTAAAGGAAGTGTACGCGTCCCTCAAAAAATAACAGACATCTGAAATACGGAAGGTATGCATATGAAAAAGGAAATGTTGCGCTTTTCCGGTGTATCCCTTATCTATCACACAAAGCTCGGCGAGACCAAAGCTGCGGATGCGCTCTCGTTCAGCGTTTCGGAAGGAGAATTCGTCGCCGTCATCGGGCCTTCCGGATGCGGAAAAACCACCCTCCTCTCCCTCGCGGCAGGGCTGCTGAAGCCCTCGGAGGGCTTGGTGGAACGGCAGGGCAGTTGCGGCTATATGCTGCAGCGCGATGAGCTCTTCGGCTGGAGGACGGTGGAGAAGAACATCTTCCTTCCCCTCGAGATCAAACATATCAAGACGGAAGAAAATTGCGAACGCGCCAGAGCGCTTGCAAGAAAATACGGGCTCGGCGACTTTCTTCAGAGCTATCCCTCCGCGCTTTCGGGCGGGATGCGGCAGCGGGCGGCGCTCATCCGTACGCTTGCGACCGACCCCGACGTCCTCCTGCTCGACGAGCCCTTCTCCGCGCTCGACTATCAGACCCGCCTGAATGTGACCGAGGACGTTTCCGGGATCATCCGCAGCGAGGGAAAGACCGCCCTTCTCATCACCCACGATATCTCCGAGGCCATTTCACTCGCCGACCGCATCCTCGTCTTATCTCCCCGTCCCGCCCGCGTCACGCATGAGCATACTCTCGATTTCGGAGAGGAGAAAAATCCCATGAGAAGACGCGAGATGAACGGATTTTCGGGCTGGTTCGAAATACTTTGGAAGGAGTTGAACGCATGAAAAAGCAGAAATCAATGGGATTTTCCGCAGAACACAGGCAATTTCTCAAAAAAAGAAGGCAAAACGTCGCCCTCGTCTGGTCGTTGCGCCTCGGGATTCTCGTCCTTCTGTTGGGACTCTGGGAGCTCTCCGCCGATCTCGGCTGGGTGGACCCCTTCCTCACGAGTTCCCCCTCACGCATCGCAAATACCATCGCCTCGCTCTACGACGACGGCACCCTCTTCTACCATATCGGGACGACGCTCTGGGAGACGCTTGCGGGCTTTGCCATCGCCGTTGCGGTGGGCTACGGCGTCGCCCTCGCCCTCTGGTGGAGCGAAACCGTCAGAAAGATGCTCGAACCCTATATCGTCGTCATCAACGCCTTACCCAAGATCGCTTTGGGGCCGCTCATCATCATCTGGTTCGGGACGGGCAGCACGGCGATCCTGTTCATGACCGTACTCGTCGGCGTGATCGTGGCGATCATGCACATGCTCTCCGCCTTCATCGAAACAGATAAGAATAAGATGCTCCTCCTCAGGTCGATGGGTGCGAGCAAGTTTCAGATCCTCACGAGGCTCGTCGTGCCCTCTTCCCTTCCCGCATTCATCTCCATGCTGAAAGTAAACGTCGGCATGGCGTGGATCGGGTCCATCATGGGAGAATACATCGTCTCGCGGGCCGGGCTCGGGTACCTTATCGTCTACGGCGGGCAGGTGTTCCGCCTCGACCTCGTGATGAGCGCCACCCTGATCTTGTGCGTTCTCGCGGCGGGGATGTACTTTCTTGTGGTGCTTCTCGAGAAAATACTCCTGAAAAATACCGAAAACTGAAAAGCATATGCCGAGCATCCCCTCCACGGGGTAGATATATTGCACGATCCCCGTAAGACCGATGCGGGAGAGTGCGAAGGCCGCAAGGAGCATTCCGCCCTTTGCGGCCGTTTTTATCTTGCCCGGAAACTTTTCGAGGAGACGAAGGAGCGGATAGAGAGAAGATGCGAGCGAGGTGAGGATGGCGAGTGCGAGCGGGAACTTTACAAAAGGCCTTCCCCCCATGGCATAGAGGAAGGGCATCTCGGCGGATAATGCCCTCTCGCCGCAAGCACGGATACTTCCGAGAATGCACATCGACGAGAAGAAGACGATGGCGGCCGCAAGCAAACAGGGCGCAGCGATATTGCGCATATCCCTTCCCGCATCCATGAGCACGGGCGCCATCAAAAAGCAGTTGAGCGAGGCATAGAGAAGGCCACCTCCCATTCCCCCGAACGATATGTCGCCGAAGGAGAGCGTTCGCCCGCCGAAAAGAAAGATGCAGAAGATCAAAGCGGGAACGAGGATGCTGTTCAGTTTTCCCACCCCGACCGTTCCCCGGCGGATGACCATTGCGCAGAGCAATGCCCCGCCGATCGACGGAAGCGGAGAGATAGCGGGCAAAAGCGCATCCAGCCCCGCAAGCATCGCCGCGGACGGGACGAGAAAGAGAATCGAGATGGCGATCCTCGCCGCGCCCGCTCCCCTTCCGAAAAATTTTACAAGGGTGGGATAGAATCCCCCATAGACCTTGCCGAAATGCAGGAAGAGCGCGCAGAAAAAGGCGAAGCAGATCCCCGAAAAAAGCGCGGGTGCAAAGTACTGTGCAGAGGGAAAAAAGCGCACGAGCTCGGCCCCCGAGACAAATCCCGCACCGATCGCTCCGCCGACGATAAAAAATGCCCCCTGCAAGATATTCACATGCTTTCCTATGTGTTTTTCGTGCAAATTATGAGAAAATCTTAATTTTTTATAAAAATTATGTCTGACATAGTACTATTTTCCTATTGACAAAATCTATGCAAAGTGGTAAAATATAGGAAACAAAGGAGGAAACGTCTATGGATGATGAATTCGCTCCCGATGAAGTCAAAGAACAAAAGGACGATAAGTCGATAAGTTCCGATCTCATCCGCGGGCATATCAATACCATAATCTTGCGTGCACTCTACGACGGAGATAAATACGGCTACGAGATCATGTCCGAGATCGAGCGCAAGAGCCACGGGCAGTATTCCCTCAAAGAGCCCTCCCTCTACAGCGCGCTCAAGCGCCTCGAAAAGAACGGCTATGTGACTTCCTATTGGGGTGGCTCCGTCGCGGGCGGCAGAAGGAAATATTTCTCCCTCACCGATGAAGGAAAGCTCGTCTCTGAGCAAAACCAATCGGAGTGGGAATATTCGAGAACGGTCATCGACTCGCTCATTTCGGATAAGGATTTCGACTTCAACAATCCCGCCCCCACGCAGGTGGACATGCGTGTTCTGCGCAGCTCGACCTCCCGCGTCCCCTCCCGCGAGGGCGAAGGCGAGGAGCTCGACTATGAACCCGTTTTCGATGATTCTTTGGAACGGGCACGCCTGAGCGAAGAGTTCGCCCGTAAAAATGCCGAGCTCGAGGAGGAGCGCAAATCTCTCGAGGAAGAAAAACTTCGTCTCGAAGAAGAGGTCAAGGCGCATGAGGAAGAAAAACTTCGTCTCGAAGAAGAGGTCAAGGCGCATGAGGAAGAAAAGCAACTCTTCGAAGAGGAAGTAAAAGCCCATGCGGAAGAAAAACTTCGCCTCGAAGAAGAGGTCAAGGCGCATGAGGAAGAAAAGCAGCTCTTCGAGGAAGAAGTAAAAGCGCACGAAGAGGAAAAACAGCTCTTCGAGGAAGAACTCAAGGCGCATGAGGAGGAAAGACAGCTCTTCGAGGAAGAACTCAAGGCGCACGAAGAAGAAAAGATACGCCTCGAGGAAGAGGTCAAAGCCCACGAGGAAGACCGCCTTCTCTTTGCGGAGGAGGTCCGTCTGCACGAAGAGGAAAAGCTTCGCCTCGAAGAGGAAGTAAAAGCCCATGAGGAAGAGAAGCAGCTCTTTGAAGAGGAGGTAAAAGCGCACGAGGACGCCGCCGACAGCGAACTCGCATGGCGTGAACAGGAGATCGCGACCCGCGAGCAGGCCCTTGCCGCAGAGCGTGAACGTCTCGAGGCGATGCGCAGGGAGCAGATCACCATCGCCAATGCAGAGCAGGAGCAAAAGGAAGCCGCCCTCGCCGAAGAGGCCGCCCGTCTCGAGGAGAGGCGCCGCGCCATGGACGAGGAAGAAGCCGCCCGCCGCGCCGCTTTGGAGGCGGAAGAGAGCGAGCGCAGGCGTATTCTCGATGAGGAAGCCGAGGCCCGCAAGGCAAAGCTCGATGCCGAGGAGGCCGAGAGAAAGCGCGCCTTCGAAGAGGCTGAATCTGTGAGACGCGCCGCACTTGAGGCTGAAGAGGCCGCCAAAAAGTCCACGCTCGCCGCTGAGGAGCTTGAGAGAAAGCGCATCCTCGACGAGGAAGAAGCCTCGAGAAAACGCATCATCGAAGAACGCGAACAGCAATTCAACGAGCGGGAAGCCTTCTATGCGCAGGAGCGCAGCCGTTTCGCCGATCTTCTCCGCCAAAGGGACGAACAGCTCAGCGCCGAGCGCAGGGCGCATGTGCAGGAGCTCGCCGATCAGGAACGCAGGATCTTACAGGAGCAAGAAGTTATCTTCCGCCAGCGCGAACAGCAGATCCTTCACAAAAACTATCTCGACCTCGTAAATTCTTCCGCACGGAAGGAAGAAGACGGTGAGCTCGATGCCTCCGCGGCCGAGCAGGAATACCGTTCCGTCGTCCGCCGCATCTATGCGGGAGCCAACCGGCCCGAACATGGGGGCGACGCCGCGGCATATGCACGCCCGCTCGACGGGATCGATTTCCACGACCTCGAGATGCGTGCTTCACGCGACGGGATCCGCGTCACGACGACGGGCGGCGGCATGCCCGCCAAGGTCGAGGAAGATATCGTCAACACCGTCCATAAGGGAAAGATGCTCTTCCTCTCCGCCATCGTGCTCCTCTTTGTTTGCATCGTCGAAGGGGCCATCGTGATGGCCGTGAGAGAGAAATACGGCATTCCCCTCTACTTCCCCTATTTCATCTGGGCGATCGGCGTCGTCGTTCTTCTCGTCACCGGTCTCGCCTATGCGAACCACTACGGCGCACGTTCGATACGAAGGAACGGCCCCGCGCTTATCAATGCAGTCGTCGGCTATGCCCTTACCATCGTGATCACGTTCATCGTCGCCCTCTCGGCAAAGATCGACTTTACGAGCACTTCCGACCTTGCGACCTTCATCGTCGTCCCCATCATCTTCTTCTTCGGGATCGTCATCTTCGGCATTTGCTACTACATCCTCACCCGCCCCAAGAAGAAACAATAAATGCGTATAAAAAAACACCGACGCCCGTCGGTGTTTTTTTGTATGGTATTTATGGAAAGTTTTATTTTGCTCTCTCGGTATTTTTAGAAAGGTTTTTTATGAGCGCAGCCCTTGATATATTATAACATATTTCCCATGATTTTTGCCAACTTTTGAAAGGATTTTCGGAAAGTTCTCAGGATAATCTTTCGTCCATGACCGATCGGCCCAAAATCTACAGATTGGATTGATTTATAAAAGAAGATAGGGACAATGATTTGTATAGTCAGTCCCACCGCAATATGAAAAAATTCAGATGGCGAGAGACCGCGAAGGCCGGTCTTTTGGTGCGGGTGATATACCTGTTGTCCGTCATATAAAGAAAGCCTATAAAAAGAGTACAAATCGAAAGCCGAAGAATTAGTATGCGATAAGGCAAAAAATAAAAAAGATGAGCTTCGTAAGCGACTTATCAAATGTAAGTGCCACCGAGGAGAAGCCTTTCGCTTCATGCTCATCTTATGATGGATTATACAAATCTTTGGACGGGAAGTCAATGGATTCCCCCGAAAAACCCGATATATTTTCTAAACGGATGCGGGACGGCTTATGCCGCCCTTCGACGACTATCAGAACGTGCGGGCGGGGCAGTCACCGTTCGCGCACACATACGCGCTTTACTTCTCGCAAAAACGCAGCACACGGCACACTGTGCCGATGTGCAGAAATGCGTTTTGCGACCCTTGGAATGGGGGAAGCCTTGCGGACCGCATTTCGATTATTGCATTTTGTTGCGGGCGTTTTCGATGGCACCATAGAGGCCGGCGTCGTTGCCGAGCGAGGCGCAACAAAGCACCAAAGGCGCATAATCGAGCACATAGAGACGGGGATAAATATATTCGCGCAGAGGTCTTAAAAGGTTCTCGCCCTCAGCCGAGATCCCCCCGCCGATGAGCACTGCCTGCGGGCGCAAGATGTTTACGAGGTTGACGATCCCCTCTCCGAGTACGGCAAAATAATCGGAAAGCACGCGCTTTGCCCCCTCGTCCCCCTCTTTGGCGGCGAGAAAGGCCGTTCGTCCGTCTGCACCCTCCAAGGAAAGAGCCTGTTTCCAGAGAAGGGAATCGCGGTTCCTCTGCATCTCCTCTCTCGTGGAACGGATGAGTGCCGTCGCCGAGGCGTAACATTCAAAGCATCCCCTTCTCCCGCAGGTGCAAAGCTCTCCGTCCTGACGGATGACCATGTGCCCGAACTCAGTTCCCGCGCCGTGGAAGCCCTCAAAGAGTTTTCCGCCGATGATGACGCCGAGGCCGACGCCCGTACCGATCGTGACGAGCGCACAGTCGTCGAAATTTTTCCCCGCGCCGAATTTTGCTTCACCGAGCGCGGCGGAGTTGGCATCGTTGAGCACGAAGGTCTTCTTCCCGGAATATTTTTCGACGTAGGATGCAAGGGGAACATTTTTCCATGCGAAATTCGACCATTGCACGACGACGCCCTTTTCGCTGTCGATGACCCCGGGAGAACCTATGCCGATGGCTTCCACTTCTTCGAAGGGGACCCCCGCCGCTTCGGCGGCACGCCTTGCAAGCTGTGCGAGTGCGAATGAGGTCTCCTCGGGCGATCTTTCCCGTGAAGTCTGAACGCGTGTCTTTCCAATGAGTTTATTATCTTTTCCGAGGACGGCGGCCTTGGCCGACATGCCCCCGAGATCGATCCCAATCAACATTGCTTTCTCCTTTTTACATGGTTTTGTATACTTTGAGCCACTCGGGAATGCGTGCGACGAACTCCTGATTGTTCTCCGTGCGTTTGATCATTTCTATCATTCCCGCGACATTCTCCGTAAGGCCGCGCTCCCGCAGTTTGTAGACGGCTGCAAGCTCTTCGCCCGTGAGGAGCATCTCCTCCTTTCTCGTTCCCGAACGGCGGATATCGATGGCGGGGAAAATGCGTTTTTCGGCCAGATCCCGCGAGAGGAAGATATCCGAATTGCCCGTTCCCTTGAACTCCTCATAGATGATATCGTCCATGCGGCTGCCCGTCTCGACGAGCGCGGTCGCGAGAATGGTGAGGCTCCCCGCTTCCACCGTGTTGCGGGCGGCGCCGAAGAAGCGCTTGGGCTCGGCAAATGCGGCGGCATCGAGGCCGCCCGTGAGCGTCTTTCCCGTGCTCTCCACGACGTAGTTATACGCCCGCGTGAGCTTGGTGAGCGAATCGAGCAAAATGACGACGTCCTTCCCGAGCTCGACAAAGCGCTTGGCGTGCTCCATGGTAAGCTCCGCCGCGCGGATATGATGCTCGGCCCCTTCGTCGAAGGTGGAATAGACGATCTCGGCGTTTTCCACGCTTTCACGAATATCCGTGACTTCCTCGGGCCGCTCGTCGATGAGCAGAATGATGAGACGGATCTCCCGATGGTGCTCGGCAATGGCGCCGGCAACAGATTTTAGAAGGGTGGTTTTTCCCGCTTTGGGCGGTGCGATGATGAGCGCACGCTGGCCCTTGCCGATGGGCGCAAACATATCGAGGATGCGGAGAGAGACGTCGTTGCACCCCTCGGAGAGGGTGATGCGTTCGCGCGAATATTTTGCAGTGAGCGAATCGAAGTGCGGGCGCTGTTCGTAGGCGCCGACGGGAAGGCCGTTTACGGTGAGCACCTCTTCTACCGCAGCGGAATCGCTCTTGAGTTTGGGCTTGGCGATACATGCGATGTGGTCCCCCGCCCGCAAACGCAGATTTTTGATGACGGGCGCGGGGATAAATACGTCGCCGTCCACGGAGGGCTGACAGTTTTTCGCGCGCAAAAATCCGTATCCCGCCTGCGTGATCTCGAGAATGCCGTTGCTCACAGTCCTCGGATCGTTTTCGGGCTGTGTTGCGGGCACAGGACTGCGCACCGTCATCTCGAGCTTTTTCGTCGTAGGATAGGCATCATCGAAGCCGCCGTTTTCCTGATAGCTCCTCGTATAGAAATCCAGCCTTTGCCAGATCTCGGGATCGATCGCGGCGGGCTTAACGGGCGCTCCCCGCCCGCTTCGAGGCATGGGAAGCGTTCTCCCCGTGAGGATATCGAGGATCGACTGGATGAGCGATTCTTTATTCAGGGAAGAAGGCTGTGCCACCCCCTTCTCTCTCCCGACGATCCGCAGCATCGGGATGGGCAGCGAGCTTAAGTAGTCGCGGAGATCTCTTTCGACAACTTTATTGTCCATTTTGATTACGCTCCATTACAATGATTTTCGTGGATGAAGGCAGCGAAGCCTTCGTGAGGGAAAGCCCGCCCTTGGCATATGAGACGGGATACAGCTCTTTTGCGAACTTCAAAAATTTCTCGACGCCATCGATATCTACCCTGAGCCCGTCGACACGGTAGTGCATGGGGATGACGATCCCGGGGGAAAGGGCCGCAATATAGCGCATTGCCTCGCGCGCATCGATGGTATAATTTCCGCCGACGGGAATGAGAAGGATATCGGGAGATAGCCCCGCGGGGAGCTCCTCCGCCCGCATGCCGCAATCCCCCAAATGGACGATGCGCATGCCGTCGAGTTCAAACGAAAAGATGAGATTCTCCCCCCGTTTCGCGCCGTGAACGTCGTCGTGCATACTGCGGAACGCTTCGATCGTCGCGCCGCCGTATTCATATTTGCCCGCACGGTCGAAAAGTTTATCGTGTGCTACGGCAGAGACGTTGTTGTGGTCGTAGTGGCCATGGCTTACGGTGAGGATATCTGCGGAAAGAGGCGGAAGGGGCAGCCCGACGTCCCCAAAGGGATCTGTGACGATGCGAAGCCCTGCGCCGCTTTCAAGGGCAAAACAAGAATGCCCGATATAATCGATCTGCATGGGACCTCCGATAAAAATATTCAGATGAAGACAAAAGTGGGTAAAAGATTCGCCGAACAATAAATCGTATTCAAGGATGGCTTCAAAGAGATCGGAGCCGTCGATCTCAAGCCGCCGGGTGCGCATGGGGATGACGGCCGACAAGCCGCCCGCAAAGAACCGCATCTCGCCCGATGTCCCCTCTTCGAAGACAGAGGAAAAGCCGCTGCTGCCCCGCCGCGCCATAATAAGACGCCCGCCGCATAGTTCGAGCTCGGTGGACTCGCCATATGTCTTGTAGACAAAGCGGAAGCCCTTCCCGGTCGGAAAATATTCGCCCGGGGAGGCAAAGGAGCTTTTCTCCCCCTCGCGCTCGGTGACGATGCGAATGAAATACAAACCTTTTTCTTGTTCCATTATAACCTATACATAAAATTTTGTAAATATAAAATTTGCAATTTTTCTTGAGGAAAATGTAATTTTTCATCGTATTTATGAAAATACGATTTTTGCGAAAAATGCGATATATCCTTCAATTATGCGTGACATAGTACTTTGCAAACTTTCAAATTTATGTGCTCAAAGGCAGTTCATCGCCCAAAGATAAGACTTGAGCGCCCGCCTCTTTTTTGCATAGTCGGGCACGAGACGCGCAACGCACGCCCAAAATTTTGCACTGTGATCCATATGCAGGGTATGGCAAAGCTCGTGTACGCAAAGGTAGTATGCGAGATCGTCGGGAAGGAAGGCGGTACGGAAGGAAAAGGAAATATGCTTCTTGCTGCTGCAAGAGCCCCATCTTCCCCGCGCACCCGTCACGGTAAGCTTTGTAAATTCAAGCGACGGTTCCTTTTCGCAGATGCAAAGAAGCATCCTCTGCATCCGCTCGCGTGTGAGGCGGCGCAACATACTCTCAAGCGCCCGTTCGCGATCCGCACGGGGCAGATAGACTACCCCATCTTTCACGGCCGCCCGCGCCATGGAGGCGATCTCCATCTCCTGCCCGAGAAGGAGAATTTTGCTTCCGTCGGAAAATGTCGGCGTGTATCTCATCTCGGCGAGCCGCCTTTCTATCCATTTCCCGTGCGCCATGACAAAATTTCCTATCTGTTCTTCGGAAACCGAAAGGGGCGCCCTTACAAGAATTTTCCGATCGCGTGTGACGGTGAGCGACAAGCTCTTCCGCTTGCTTCGCACCACTTCGTAATTCCCGATGCCCATGAGCTTGACTTTTCCCTCCCTTCCGCTTATAATCTTTCGTATGGACGATTTTACCGTCAACAAGCTTTCAAGCAAAAAATTTACCGTCGAGGTGCCCGCCTCCAAGAGCATCCTCATCCGCGCGCTCATCCTGTCCGCCCTGACCCCCGGAGACACCTTCCTTGCTTCGGGCGAACTGTGCGGAGACGTACGCGCCCTTCTCTTCTCTCTCGATGCGCTCGGCGTACGGACGGAAAAGTGCGAAGGCGGCCTTCTCGTGCACGGCACGCGGGAGATCGCGCGGCGGGCAGCCATCGATGTGGAGAGCTCGGGCGCCGCGGCGAGGTTCCTCACGGCCTGCCTCGCATTCTTTGGCGGAGATTTCGAGGTGAACGCCTCGGCGCAGATGCGTGGCCGTCCCATGGAGATCATATCCATCCTGAAGCAATGCGGCGTGAAATTCGATTTTTCGGAAGAGGAGGGCCGTCTCCCCTTCCGCATGCATTCGGACGGCGTCGCTGCGCACGCGCTCACTTGTCCGACACAGATCAGCACGCAGGATGCAAGCGGCCTCATGCTCGCAGGTGCGGTCTCAGGCCGCCCCCTCTCCGTCGTTTTATCCGACGGAGAAGAGCATTCCCCCTATCTTACGATGACGGCAAAGCTCATAGAAATGTTCGGCGGAGCTTGCAATCGGGTGGGAAATACATACAACGTAGGTCCCATCGAAAATAAGCCCAATGAGATCGGGATCGAACCCGACGTCTCGGCCGCATGCTATTTCTTCGCCGCAGCTCTGCTTCTTCGCGCCGCCGTGACCGTCCGCAAAATCAAGCGGGAAAGTGTGCAGGGCGACATTGCCTTCCTCTCCTATCTGCAGGAGCGGGGCGTCCGCATCGAGGAGACGGAGGAAGGGCTCACCGCCGATGCAACGGGCGTCGGGGAGTATCGTGGCTTTTGCGAAGACATGCGATCGCTTTCCGACCAAGCGCTCACGGTGGCCGCACTCGCGCCCTTTGCAACGACGCCTACCCGCATCACGGGGCTCTCCCGCCTCCGCTATCAGGAGAGCGACCGCTTGGCGGCCGTATGCGAAAATCTCCAACGGCTCGGGATAAAATGCACCGTCCGGGAAGACGGGTTTACCATCCTTCCCGGTCGCCCGCGCCCCGCTCATCTTTCAAGCTTCGGCGATCACCGCGTGGCAATGGCCTTCACCCTCATCGGGCTGAAAACGGGCGGGGTGACCATCGGGGAAGCAGCTTGCACAAGGAAGTCGTTCGAGGGCTTTTTCCCTCTCATCTCCGCTCTCACAAAGGGTTAATATGCAGGCATACGCCTGTCCTGTTTATGCATGAATTTTTTCGGGGGATCAAAGGCGCTTTCTCCGCATGCAGACATGCCCCTGATATATTTGGTGAATTTTGCAAAAATTCATCAAAAATTTTATAAAAACTATTGCATTTGCAGACGGAATTTAGTATAATATACGCATATGAAAGTATTTGCAGAACGGCTCATGGAACTGAGAAAAGAACGAGGCCTCTCACAAGCGACTGTTGCGAAGGATCTGAGCGTCAGTTTGGGGATCGTATGCTATTGGGAGACGAACAAGAGCGACCCGACGGCATCGAACATTGCGAAGATTGCACGGTATTTTAACGTTACCTCGGATTATCTCCTTGGCCTTTCGGATTGACCGAGATCTTACAACTTCATATACTTGTTCGGCCCGAGGGAAGGCTTGATGACCGTATCTACGGAAATACAAAAGATCGCAAATTCTGCCATAGAGCAGAATTTTTTATTTTTCTCGCGCTCCGCAGAGCTTCTCCTCGAGCGCACGAACGCCAAAGAGAAGGTCGTTGCCGTGCACATGCTCTGCCGCATTTGCCATATCGTAGCGTTCGAACTCCGCCTTCTCTTCCACGGAAAAGCTCTCCCCTTCCCGGACGCAGTGCAAAATCAGGGAAGCTTCCTCCTCTTTCCCCTCCCAAAGGAGGTACTGCATGCGCAAAAGCATGAGGGCGTGCAGGGCGGAAAGATCCTCCCGCACGACGGGCACATCGAAGAGAAGCGCCTCTGGAACTTCGGAAAAAGTCTGCTTGTATAAAATCGCCTGCGCCCGTAAAACGCGGAGCGCGATCTCCTCCTCGGGAGATTTTTTTATAAGTCCCAAGGCGACGAGCCCGTCCGTCTTGCCCGCATCGAGTTCTACGGGAATGAGCGCGGCAACGCCTTCTATAAGGGAGACCGGGGCGAACATTTCGAAAAAGAGAAGCACGGGGTGCTGTTCGGCGAGAAAATACAGAAGAAGAAAGACTATGCCGTATGTAAAGTTGAAGATCGCGCCGCCGAGGGTCGCAGCCAAAAAGCAGGAGCGGACCCGCCTGTCCGTCTTCGGGAAGAGCGCGCACTCCCCCGCCGCGACGGTCGATATACAAACACGGCACTTCAGCTTTTTATTTTCACGGAAGAAGAGGATGCGGCCGAGCTTCAAAGAGACGAACTTCATATTCGTTACAAGTCCGAAGAAGATATGCCCGAGCTCGTGCACGAGAACATTCAACGGAAGAAACACGAAAAAGGCGACAAAGGAGCTGAGCACGGGCCATGACCTCTGCGCACAATAACACCAACCGAGCACAGCCGAAACAAAGGCTATGCACTCTCCCGCGACCGTGCAGACCGCATATAAAATACGTTTGGTGTGACCGCTCATTGCAAAATCCTCGCGAAAAGATACCCCTCTAAATTGTCTCTGTCGGAAAAACGCACTTCGTCAAGGTGTAAAAAATTCATAATATTGAGCAGGAGCAACGCCCCGCCCGCAATGATATCCGCCCGCGATGCGTCCATCCCGGGGAGCTTCCGCCTTTCGCTTTCGGAAAGAGAGAACAGCAGTTCCGCCGTTTGGTGCATCAGATCGCGGGTGAGGATCGTCTCTTGCATTTTCCCGGCGTCGTAGGAGGGAAGACCGAGCTTGAGCGAAGTAAGCGTTGCGGCCGTTCCCCCGATGGAATAGACGGGCTGGGCGGTCCTTCCCGGATCCAAGCCGCAAAGGACATCGCCGATCGCCCTCTGGAGCTTGGCTCTGTCTTCGCCGCAGCGATCGTAAAGACTGACGCAGCCGACGGGAAGGCTCTTCTTTTGGGAAACAAGGTTCACGTCCCGAAAACATATCTCCGTGCTCGCCCCGCCGATATCGATGATCCCGCCTGTTTTCCGCGAAGAAAGTGCCCCCGTAAGGCCGAGAAGCGCTTCCTCTTCGCCCGAGACGACGTCGACTTCGACCCCGCAGGCGGCCTTGATCCTTTCGCAAAACGCGGCGCCGTTTCTTGCATTGCGCACGGCGGCCGTTGCGAAGGGATAGGTGCGCGCTTCCTCCGAAGAAGCTTTCTCGCAAAACATTGCGACGGCGGCCTGTGTCCGCGCCATCGCCGCTTCGGATAGTTCCCCCGAAGCGGCAAGCCCCTCGCCGAGACGGGTCGTGCAAACTTGCTTAAATAAAGATTTTCCGTTCGCCCAAAGCATGAGACGAACGGAATTTGAACCGATATCGATGATCGCGAGCATATCAGTCGGGGAAAACAAAACCCTGCTTGAGAGCGGCGCTGTACATGCCGAACCACGATTGATAGTAATCGAGGTCATGCAGATCCTTATCGATCTCGGCCTGAAGCTGTTCCCGCTGAGCTTCGTACTCGTTGAGCTCGCTCCTTCTCACTCCCATCTGCACAAATTGGATGACGATGATCACAACGAGCATAATGAACAAAAGGACGCCGCCTACCGTTGCGCCGATAGCGATCCTCTTGGATTTTTCCTCGGGCATCGAGAGCCTTTTCGACATAGCTTTACCCTCTTTGTTTTTCCTCTGTAACCATTATATACCTTTTTTGAAAAAAATGCAACAGTTTTATGAAAACTTTTCAAATATAGGAAAAATCCGATCAAAATCCCCCCGAACATGTATGCACGGAGAGAAAACGGACCGAATTTGAGCATGATAAGAAGCACCCCGCCCGCAAAGATCCCGCAGAATATAAAATCGCACACGGGACGAAGCCACTTTGCGCGGAAGGGCGCCCGAAGAAGAGAGATGAGGTCGTACAGCGCTCCCCCGCCCACGCCGACGAGGATAAAGAGAAGAAAGTATCTGAGCTCGTCTTGCATCTTCTATTGAAAAAGTTTTTTCAGGGAAGTTCCCCGTGTGGCGCCGAATTTGACGGAGAAGACCTCTCCGCTCGCCGCAAAATTCCCGCTTCCTTCGGAAAAGGAAAGAACCTTGAGTTTTTCCCCCACGATCTGCACGCGCTTGCCGTTTACCGTGAGCGTGATGGAGCTATCCGAAAATGCATCGACGGAAGAGACCCCCGTCATCGTGAGCTTTTGCTGCTGTTCGATCGTGAGAACGCTCTGCTTGATTTCCTGCATACCTTATGCTATGTCCAAGCCGCCTTCTGTATGACAAAACCCTCGCACGATGGCGAGGGTTTTGAAGCATTCTGAGCCTTGTTTAGAACCACGTCGGCGTTACCGTTTCATTGAAGGCATACGTTCCGATATTGCCCTGCGCCGCGGAATTGATTTTAAGAGTCTGTATCATGGAACAGTTTTGGAATGCTCCTTGTCCTATCATGGTTTCATTCGTAATTGTAACAGTTCTCAAAGTTGAAGGAATACAAAAAGATGCTACAACGCCGGAACCGTAATGCTGGTTCACTTGTGTACCGCCTTGATATGAACTTGTCCCAAAAATATGTCCAAAACATGCGGCTCTCCCTGTATTCCCCTTTCCGCTCCCAACAAAGGGTAGCGTGATGCTCCGAAGAAGAGCGCAACCGTTAAACGCGCCTTCGCCGATCGAGGTCACGCTGTCTGGAATAATAAATTCTCCTACTACCTTGGAATTGATAGAAGCGAGAGCCGTACACCCATAGAACGCACTTGATTCAATCGTATCCACGGAATCATTGATAGTAAAATTACTTAAAGAAACGCAACCGCTGAAGAGAGACGAAGGAATAATTGTAATACTCGGTAAATTGATTTCCTCAATCTTAGAGCATCCCGAAAAGCTACCTGATCCGACTTGTAAAACTCCATCATTCAGGTCGATTTTTGTCAGCATTGAGCAATTTTCAAATGCAGATTTGCCAATTGTTGTTTCATTAGTAATTGTAACAGTTCTCAAGGTTGAAGGAATATAAAAAGATGCTACAACGCCCGAATCGTAATGCTGGTTTACTTTTGTACCGCCTTGATAAGAATTTGTTCCAAAAATATATCCGAAACAAGCAGATTTCCCCGTATTTCCCTTCTGCCTTCCTACAAAAGGCAATGTAATGCTCCGAAGGAGCGAACACCCGTTAAATGCACCTTCGCCGATCGAAGTCACGCTCTCGGGAACGGTGATCGAAGTGATTCCGTTGCAACCCTTGAATGCCGCTTCGGGAATGGTATCAATGGGCGCCCCGTTATGCGAGGCGGGAATGACGATATCGCCCGAAATGGACGTATTCGCTGCTTTGATCGAAGCGCCCGAATAAATGAATGTGCCGTCGTTGTCCTCTTTCGGCGTATTGCTCGAACCGCCCGAGGGACCGTCGTTGGACGATCCGAAATTTTCGCATGCCGAAAGTCCGAGGCAAAGACAAACAGTAAATGCGATCATCAAGATCGCTGTGAGCCACTTTTTCATAACAATTTCTCCTTGATAAAATAAAAATGCGCCAACCGAAGTCAGCGCATACAAAACGCAAACTCCGGTTGTCGCCAAACAAACTTTATATACGGCACGGTAGTAACGTCCATATATTGGAATTTGCAGTTCTGCCAAATTCTAATATGAGCAATGTATGAGCAGGAAATACTCCTCCCCTTATATTTTAGATTTACATGAAAAAACCGTGCCCTCCTTTTCTTGGATATAAAGTTTGTTTGGCATTTTAATTTTACCACGAAGGCAAGGATATGTCAAGGACGTCGCAATCACTTTTCAAAAGAAAAACCCGAAACCTGCCAAATGCGGCTCGGTTCGGGTTTGTTGCAATAAAATTTATGGGATCAGCATTGTATTATGCGTGGCATAGTACTATTCAGCAAGTCCTGATTTTGCCTTTGCGCGCGCCTTGGCACGCAATTCTCCGTTCAAGATGCGCTTGCGGATGCGCACATTTTGCGGGGTGATCTCCAAAAGCTCGTCGTCGCCGATAAATTCGAGCGCTTCTTCCAAGGAAAGCTTCTTGGGGGTGATGAGGCGGAGCGCTTCGTCCGAAGAGGAAGAGCGTGTGTTCGTGAGGTGCTTCGTCTTACAGACGTTCACATTGATATCCTCGGCCTTCGGGGATACGCCGATGACCATCCCCTCATAGACTTCCGTCCCCGCGCCGATGAAGAGCATCCCCCTTCCCTGCGCATTGAAGAGACCGTAGGTGACCGCTTCTCCCGTTTCGAATGCCACGAGCGAACCCGTCTGCTTGCGCTGGATCTCCCCCTTGTAGGGTTGATATTCGAAGAAGACCGAGCTCATGATGCCCTCGCCCTTCGTATCCGTCAGAAATTCGCTCTTATAGCCGAAGAGCCCGCGGGCGGGGATCAAAAATTCGAGGCGCATACGCGATCCCACGGCGTTCATGTGCAAAAGCTCGCCCTTGCGCGTCCCCATCTTCTCAAAGACGGCCCCCGTCGAAGATTCGGGTACATCGACGATGAGCCGCTCGATGGGCTCGTATTTCTGCCCGTCGATCTCCTTATAGAGGACCTTGGGGGAGCTCACCTGGAATTCGTATCCCTCGCGGCGCATGGTCTCGATGAGGATGGAGAGGTGCATCTCCCCCCTGCCGCTCACGCGGAAGGCATCCGTCGAATCGGTATCCTCGACGCGCAGCGAGACGTCCCGCAAAAGTTCACGGTACAGCCGATCGCGAAGGTGCCGCGTCGTGACCCATTTCCCCTCCTTCCCTGCAAACGGAGAGTCGTTGACGGAGAAGATCATCTCGACGGTGGGCTCGGAGATCTTGACGAAAGGAACGGCCTCCACATGATCGCTTGCACAGACGGTATCGCCGATATTGATCTTTTCAAGTCCCGAAAAGCAGACGATATCCCCCGCCTTTGCCTCCTCGCAGGGAACGCGCTCCAACCCTTCTATCTCATAGAGATTGACGAGTTTTCCGTTGTCGTGTACGTCCTTGTGGTTATAGTTGCATACGGTCACCTCGCCGCCGTGGCGGGCAACGCCGCGCTCGATGCGTCCGATGCCGATGCGCCCCACATAATCGTTGTAGTCGATGGAGGAGACGAGAAGCTGCAACGGCCCCGTCTCGTCGAGCTCCAAGGGCGGGAAGTGCTTGATGATCGTATCGAAAAGGGGCATAAGATCGGTACCGGGGGTATCCATTTCGAGCGAAGATGTTCCTGCCCTTCCCGAACAGAAGACGATCGGGCTGTCGAGCTGTTCATCGGAGGCATTGAGGTCCATCAAAAGCTCCAGAACTTCATCGACGACTTCCTGCGTACGTGCGTCGGGGCGGTCGACCTTATTGATGACGATGATGAGCTTGTGCCCCATCTCGAGCGCCTTTTGGGTGACAAAGCGCGTCTGCGGCATGGGCCCCTCGGCGGCGTCGACGAGGATGAGAACGCCCGAGACCATCTTGAGGCTGCGTTCCACTTCTCCCGAGAAATCCGCGTGGCCGGGGGTATCGACGATGTTGATCTTGATCCCCTTATAGTGAATGGATGTGTTCTTTGCGAGAATGGTGATGCCGCGCTCGCGCTCCAAATCTCCGCTGTCCATGACGCGCTCTTCCACGACCTGGTTTTCGCGGAAGGTACCGCTCTGGCGGAGCATCTGATCGACGAGCGTCGTCTTGCCGTGGTCGACGTGTGCAATGATGGCAATGTTTCTTAAATCTTCTCTGACCATAGTTTTGTAAATACCTCTTGAAGTCCACCGAAAATTATAATACATTCGCAAAAAAAATACAACAACTTTGCCGCGCCATTTTCAAATTTTGTCTGCGTAAAATAAAAAAGAGAGCGGGTCACCCCGCCCTCATGTTGTCTTGTGCTCAGAAGAAGGTGCCGCGGGCAGCCTCCTTCGTCTCCTCGTCGGCGATGAAGGGAATGCGCGTCGTATAGCCCGCCTTGGCTGCCACGATCTGTTTGGTGGGCCAAGCGTAAACGTCGCGGTTCCACGTGTTCACGGTATCGTTATACACCTCGCGGGCAGCGGTGATCTCGCGTTGCAGATAGGAATTCTGCTGCATGGCGTCGGCGATCTCCTGGTGCGCGCGAAGCTCGGGATAATTCTCGAAGGCGATGTTTACCGAGCGGGCGAGCGAGCCCACTTCCCGCGCATACGCATTGCGCGCTTCGTCGCCGTCGGGGCTCACCTTGCTCCTGTACGCCGCGATCTTCTCGAAGGTATCCTTGTCGAGGTCGATCGCCTTGTCGAGCAGGCGGGCGCAGTTTTTGAGGATCTGCACGCGCTGTTCGAGGTAGTTGTCGATCTGCGAGGCGTCGTGCTGGATCTTCTGCTGGAGCTGCAAGAAATAGCTGCGTGCCTTGCGCTTCATGATCATCCAGATGATCCCGCCGATGACGGGCGGCAGGAACCACCAGATGATATCGAAGACCTTCGAACCAGTGCCGATCGTCACGGGGAGCTGTTTGGCGATGACCTTCACATCGTTGCCCTCTTTCATCTCGGGACCTGTCAGTTCATCCAATTCGTTCATAATATATCTCCTTTTTTATTTTTCTATCGTGAAATCGCGATCGAAATCGCAATCATCCTCGGACGCGACGCAGCACAGAATGCCGTGGGTATACCCATAGGCGATCTTCCCGTGCTTTGCGAGGGCGCTCCCGAGCTTTCCCCCTTCCGCTTCGGCATGGAACATGCGGTCGGAGAGACCGAGATACTTGAGTTTGACGTCGGTATCCGCGGAGATGGGAACATATTCTATCCAATCGACGGGGACGTTGTGCATATGCCCGTCGCCACCGAAAACGGGAACGAACTCCGTGTGATGCACTTCCCGGAACGCATTTGCGCTCACGCGGACGCGATCGCTCTCCCCGTCTCGGTCGAGGAAGGTCGTCTTGAGGATGCTCGGCGTCGCCGCGCCATGGGGCGAGAAGGCGCTCTCGGGCATGCAGTTTACGGCATGTTCCGTCTCCTGCACCGTGAAAGTACGGGGATAGCTTTGTTTATAGATATACTCATGCGGTTTTTGCTGCTGATAGAGCGGGATGGAAAGAAGGGGCGCGAGGTCGAAGTAGAGCGAAGAGAAGAACTGCGTATTGAAGGATAGGAACGCCTTTTGGGAGAGCGCGGCGCTGTAGGAAAAATACCGCTCCCGCTTCTCTTCCATATCCCATGCGGCGGAATGCTCGGACGAGACAAAGTTGAGGCAGCCCGCCTTTCTCATATGGAAATCGTCGCCGTAGCCCTCGCTGTCCGTGATGAGCGCGAGCAGATTTTTTTGTGCAAGTGGGGTGAAGAGCAGGCGGAACTGCACCTCGTTGTCGCGGTCGGTCGCACCGAACAGGACATCGAATTCCTCGTTTCCCATCCCGGTGAAGCCCTTGCCCCCCTTCATCGCACGGCTCTGTTTTCTCCTGATCTTCTTTACGCCCCGCTTTACGACGCCCCGCCGCTTCTTCTCGCCGAGATCTTCCGCATGCGAGGGCTCGCGCGAAAATGTAAGATCGGGTGCGGCCTCATTGCCATAGACGAGGCGGGTCTCGCGGCTATAGAAAGGTCTCGGGCGGGTGACAGAGGCCGTGAGCGTCTCGGTATGGGTGACGGGCACCGAGTGTCCGTCGGAATCGTGTTCGTAGGTCGTCCACGTGATGACGATGGAGCCGTAGTATGTATGCGGCCGCATCGACTGCACGAGGACACGCTCTTCGACGAAGGGATTGCCGAGGATCTCCCCCGTGAGGATGCCGACGGTGGAAGCATTGGGATCGGGGTTCCCCTCGTAGCCGTACTTGCCGCTCAGATAGTCGTAGCGGCGCATATCGAAAGTATCGTCTATCTCAAGGAGCGGGACCGTCTTTTCGATGAGCTTTTTGGTAACGTTGTTCTCGAAAAGATCGTTGAGCGGCTCCATCTGCGCCCATGCCTCGTGCAGATATTCCCCCGCCTTTTTATCGTGAAGCGCTCTCTCCGCCTCGCTGCGTTTGATCCGCGGGACCACGATCGTAAAGATCAGTGTGAAAAACAGCCCGATCAGAACGGGCCCGAGGGCAGTGAGCACCGCCCCGACGGTGATATGCTCTTCCACGAGAAGGGCGATGCCGGCCGTGAGGAGCACGGCCCCGAGGACGATCAAAAAGATAAAGGCCCATTTGAGCGCCTTCGCCTTGGAGAGCCGGTTCTCGGCTGCAAGACGAAGACGGCACTGCGCATCGTACTTTTCCACCGTCGCATTGTTCGCGGCGAGATCGACGCCCGATTTTTTCACGAGATCATCGAAATACTCCTCGCAGTTTGCGCGGAATGCAGTTTCGTATTTGCTTTTGTAGGCCTGAAGGGGCTCTAAGAGCGCATCGTCGGCCGCAACTTTCATGTCGTTCGCCATAATTCGACATGATTATAGCACAACTTTCGGGGGATGTCAAAATAAAAATACGGCACGCTTTCCTTTGCGTACCGCATATTTTCAGAAATGCTTCACGTTTTCGTTTTTGTAGGTGCAGAAGCGGATGATATAGCCGTTATCCTCTTGGGGGGCGGTTTCTTTTATGAGGGTGAAGGAAGGATCGGCGTCGAGGTTTGGAGCGAAGCAGTCCGCTCCCCCGTCTGCGTCCACCTTGGTGACGAGCGCTTCCGCGCAATAGGGAAGAAGTTGGCGGTAGACACTCGCCCCGCCGATGACATAGACTTCATCACCGGGGTAGTTTTTCAATTCTTTGAATAGCTCTTCGAGGCTGTGAACGGTCAAAACTCCCTCTTTAGTCTCGGGGCAAAGAAGGATATTCGTGCGGCCCTTCAGGGGCTTCCCCCCGGGGAAGGAGTTGAGCGTTGCAAGCCCCATCACGACGACCTTTCCCATCGTCGTCTCACGAAAGAATTGCATATCCTTGGGAAGGGAAAACATCAGGCTGCCGATTTTCCCGATGCCCCAATTTTTATCTGCATGAAAGATGGCGCGCATGCCTTCTCCTTAATGATCATATCGCGACGGGGATCTTCTTATCGAGCGGATGGAATTCATAATTTTCGAGCTTAAAGCTCTCCGTCGTGAAGTCGTAGAAATTCGTCACATTTTCATCGATCGAGAGCGTAGGTGCGGACATGGGTGCCCTCTCTACGATCTCTTCGACGATGGGAACATGCCGATCGTAGATGTGGGCGTCGGCGATGACGTGCACAAGTTCCCCCGCTTTTAGCCCCGACGCCCTTGCCATCATGTGGAGCAGAATGCTGTATTGCACGACGTTCCAATTGTTTGCCGTGAGCATATCCTGCGAGCGTTGGTTCAAGATCCCGTTCAAGGTATCGCCCGAGACGTTGAAGGTCATCGAGTAGGCGCAGGGATACAAATTCATCTCGTGCAGGTCCTGAAAATTGAAAATATTCGTGAGGATCCTGCGGGAGGCAGGGTTGTGCTTCAGATCGTACAGAACGCGGTCGACCTGGTCGAACATCCCCTCTTTATATTTGTGTTTGACGCCGAGCTGGTAGCCGTACGCCTTCCCGATACTGCCGTCCTCATCCGCCCAACTATCCCAAATGTGGGAATGAAGATCGTGGATATTATTGCTCTTTTTCTGCCAGATCCAAAGGAGCTCGTCGATACAGCTCTTGAATGCCGTGCGGCGAAGGGTAAGGATGGGAAATTCCTCCCGAAGATCATAGCGGTTGACGATGCCGAATTTCTTCACCGTGTGCGCAGGCGTGCCGTCCTCCCAACGGGGACGCACTTCCCGATCCGTATCCCAAACTCCGTTTTCGAGGATATCCTTGCAATTTTGAATAAAAATAAGATCTGCTTTACTCATCTTTCGCCTTCTGTAATCTTTCGTGTACTTCTTTCTCGCCCAAAATTTGCATGATGGTCCAAAGGTCGGGGGTGTTCGCCCTGCCCGTCGTCGCAATGCGCAAAACCTCGGCGACGTCGGCGACGCTCCCCTTGAAGTTCTCGGGGGAGAGTTTATAAGCCTTCATATCCGCCGCAAAACCGTGTTTTTCCGCAACGGTTTTGACTTTTTCGAACCAGACCTGTGCGTCGTCGGCGGGTGAATAGGAGGCAAGAAAATCGTTGAGAATGGACGTACGCTCGGTTTTTTCCACCCGATATTCGTCGGCGCGGGGCGTCATTTCAAAGAAGTATCTGATGAATTCCATCGCCTGCGAGGCGGTGGTGAAATCCTTCCTGCGCTTCTTGCCGCCCACGCCCATGCAGAGGGCAAGCACGTGGGAAAGCTTTTCCTCATCGTCGAAATAATGCCGCTGCTCTTCGGTGCCGAATTCCTCCGCCCAGACCTTCAAGAAGGCACCCATGTCCGCAACCGATAGCTTCGATAACTCGTTCTTCGAGATATCGTTGAGCTTATCGAGATCGAAGAGCGACCCCGATTTCGACATCTTTTCTACCTTGAACGGGAACTCGGTAAGATCGGCTTCCGGGTTCTTTTGATACCACTCCTCGAAGTTGGAATTGAGAAGCGTGAGCATGTATACTTTGACGGCGCGGGGATAGTAGCCCTCTTTGCGATAAAATTCGAGCGAGAGCTCGGGGTCCTTGCGCTTGGAGAGCTTGCGGCGGGTCTCGCCGTCCTGCTTCATGAGGGAGCAGTTGTGCCCGTACCGCGGGCGTTGAAAGCCGAGCGCATCGAAGAGTTCTATGTGAATGGGCAAACTCGCAAGCCACTCCTCGCCGCGGATGACGAGCGTCGTGCGCATGAAGTGGTCGTCAATGGCGTGGGCGAAGTGGTAGGTCGGAATGCCGTCAGATTTCAGTATAACGACGTCCTGATCGTTCTCGGTGACGGTGATGTCCCCCTTGATGGCGTCGTGGAATTTGA